>VFKO01000511.1 GCA_009885515.1 Rhodobiaceae bacterium
CGGCGTGCGACGACATCTTCCACTGCGCTATGTTGGCCCGCACGCAAGGCGGAATCGATCCAGGTTTGAACAAAGACGTCGCGCTGCGCGTGGCTGCCGCCCACCAAATGCAAGCGGCCAAGCAGCGGTCCGAGCGCATCTGCCGCGACAGAGAAGCGCCCTTGCGCGTAGGCCGCCAGTCCGCGCGCGCATGGAATAACCAAACTGTCCCACACACCGCTGTCGTCTTTTTCGCCGCGACGTTCCAGCGACGCCAGAAATTCTGCTGCCGCCTGATGCTTGCCGCCACGCGCCAGCGCATAGATGAAAAGAAGATCGTTAAAGGGTACAATGTGTTCGTGCCAGCGTTCCAACACCTTCTCGACTACCGGATGCCACCGCTCGCCTACGCTTACGCCCCGCAGTTCCAGGCGCCAGAGCGCCGAGATCGCGCCAATTTGTTCCTGGGCAAACTCCGGCCATTCGCCCCAAAGATGCTCGTCGAACACCCGCAAGGCCCGCAAGTGGTCGTCGTGATCCAGATGAAGCAACAATAAATGCCAATAGTTGTGTTCGCGAATGAAAATGCTTCGATCAGCCCAACCTTTGGCGTGCGATGTCAGAAATTCGATGCCCTCATCGATGCGGCCTTGGGTATCGAGGACGTGAGCAATCGCGTGCTGCGCCCATGCTTCGTTCCGGTTCAATGAGAGGGCATGCCGGGCGGCTTGCTCCGCCCGCGCAACATCGTTCGATTGCTCCAGTGCGAACGCCTTCATGCCCCACGCTTCGGCCACATCCGGACGAGCAACAGTCACTGTGTTGGCCACATCGAGCATCGCTTGCGCGTTGCCCTGATTGAACGCGTGGTACTGCGCCCATTTCGCCGTCACGATATCAGAGGGATGGTTTGCAACGATTTCGCGCAGTCGATTCAGCGCTTGATCTGAGTTTCCGCGCCACCACTGATAGATTGCGGCGGTAAACTCGCGTTCCCGGTCGTTGGCATCACGCGCCAGCGCGCGCGCCCTTACCACATATTTGCGCGCGGACTTGAATCCCCATGCCGATTCCAGCGCCATGTGAACTGCAGCGGCGTGGGCGTTGACCAGACAACAATCTGGATCGGCGCCGGCGGCCTCAAAAATCGACCGCACGCGGGGACCATAGCTGATCAAGTCCCTGCCATAGATATTGAACGCTTCTACACATTCCGGGCGCGCGCCTGAGATCGTCAGTCCGAAATTGTCTGTTGTCATGGCTCGCGCTCCGGGAGTTGAATTGCAGGATCAATTGCCCAGCACGCCAGGCCAGTTACGGTCGCCTTTGCTGATGAAGCCCGGTATGTCTTTTTCCCACTTCGCCTGGACGCTGCGATCATAGTTGAGGTACAGCTTGCCGCCGACGATCTTCCACACCTCAGGATCGCCCGAAGCGGTGTAGTTTTGTGCAATGGCCCACGCGCAATAGCCGCCATACTGGGGTGCGAAGCTCACTGGGCTTGCTTTGAAGGCGTCGAGGTTTTCCTTGGTCGAAAACTGCCACGTCGCACCCTTGAACGCGGTTGAGAATTGACCGTTTCCGGCAACCGGGCGGCCGAGTTTGAAATATGCAACGACGTCGTAGCCGCCTGCCCCCAGCGAGGAAAACGTACCCGTATAAATTTCTGCTTCGCGCGCTTGGGCGCTCTGAGAGGACAATAATGCCCCGGCAAGCATTGCGGCTGCGGCGGTGAAGGTCAAAATGGCTGATTTCATTGAATTCTCTCCTTTATGTGGGCCGTCATAATCATGGTTCGCCGGACCAGCTGAAAAAGTTTCGCGTTCATTCAGCGTTGGAAGCGAAACTTTTTGGGCGACACGGACGAATATCCCATTGAACCCCTATCGAAAGGCGAGGTGCTTTCGAACCACCCTGGAGCTTTTGTGACCGCAGCGCTGCATTTCGGACCTGCCATTGACGTCCCCTCATTCATGGTGATCATAAGGCACTTGCGACTTGTGCTTGACGCCGGATTCGCAGTGGCCGAACTGAACGAAACCCAGTCCCAACGTTGGCAGCGCCTGATGATCGCCGCGCAAGCCGCCGAACCGCGCGCTTATGCTGAGTTGCTGCGAGAATCCTCATCCTTCATCCGCGTGATTGCGCGACGCTACCATTCCGACGCCGGAACCATCGAAGATGTCGTTCAAGAAACCCTGATCAGCATTCACCGGGTACGCCAGACCTATGAACCCGGCCGCGCCGTCGAACCCTGGATTGCTGCAATTGCAAAAGCCCGCGCCATCGACGCATTGCGCGCGCGTCTGCGGCGGCTGAAAATGGAAACGCCTGTGGCGGCGGAGGTGCTCGCCAACATTCCGGATACGATGCGCTCAAGTGAAAACACACTCGCAGCAAACACGTCAATCGCTGAGGCCATGGCCGCACTACCGCCTGCGCAACGGGCGGCTGTCCGCCTGTTGAAGATCGAAGAACTCTCCTTGCGCGAGGCCTCTGAGACTAGTGGCCAATCAATATCAGCACTGAAATCGGCTCTGCACCGGGCGATGCTGTCCCTGCGCTTGGTGCTGACAGGTGGCCGCGATGCATGAAACAACCAGCGCGCTGATAGAGCGCCTTACCAGCCAAGCCGTGCCAATCAAGCCTTTGCTCTCGCCATGGCTGCGCGCGGCGGCGTTGCTTGTGCCGGTGTTGGGGCTGATGACAGCTATCGCCTTGGCAAGTGGCAACCCAACGCGGGTCACGGATCACCTTTCAGATCCCGTATTCACGTTGGCCTTGGCGGGGTCCCTGCTCACCGGAATATTTGCTTTCGTTGCTGCGTTCATGCTTTCGGTTCCAGGACGGACGGAGTCTTGGGGCTGGTTGCCTGCGGCGCCCGCGGTAATCTGGCTTACCGCAAGCACTGTGCAATGTTACCGCCACGTCGAGGAATACGGCATTCACGACTACTCGCCGTTCGCCAGCGCCGACTGCTTCGTTTTCATCTTGATGGCCGGCACGCCGATTGCTGTGGCCACGCATTTCTTGCTGAGGCGCGCATTGTCCACGAATTTGACGGGCGTAACCTCGCTCGCAGGCCTTGCCGCCGCCACCCTTGCAGCGGCGATGCTCGCGTTCTTCCATCCAGCCGGTACCGACCCCGTGGATTTCATTACTCATGTCGTCGCAGTCAGCGCCTTGGTGCTTTACATGACGACTTTCGGGCGCAACGCGCTTGGTTCGGACTAGCCGAGGGCGTTCTGCAGATCGGCCACAAGATCTTCGGGATGCTCCACCCCAATCGAAATGCGGATCAGGCCGTCTGGAATGCCCAACCGTTCACGATCGACCTTGGAGAAACCCGAGTGCATCGTGGTCGCCGGATGGCAGGCCAGACTTTCCGTGCCGCCCAAACTGACGGCCAGTTTTACGATCTGCAGACTGTCGAGAACGCGAAACGCCTCTTGCGTGCCACCCTTCACGACAAAGCTGAATGTGGAGCCCGCACCGCTACATTGCCGGTCATAGATTGCACGCTGCGGGTCGCTCTTGGGCAGCAGGCTTGGAAAATTCACAGCCTCGATTTTGGGATGCGACAGCAGATATTCCGCGACGGCCTTGGCGTTGTCTGCGGCCTTGTTCATGCGCAGCGCCACCGTCTCTAGTGATCGCGTCACCATCCAGCATGAATTGGGATCGAGCTGACAACCAAGCCATCCGCGCAAGTTGCGTAGCGGTGCCAGTGCCACATCGCTGCCGGTCACTGCCCCCGCTACCAAGTCGCTGTGCCCCGCCACGTATTTGGTGAGCGAATAGATGTTGATGTCGGCGCCGTGCTTCAGCGGGTTTTGAAAAATTGGACCGAGCAGCGTGTTGTCGACTGCGAGCAACGGCTTCTTTCCTGATGCCGCGCCGATTTCCTTGGCCGCCTGAGCAAGCGCCGCAATATCGCAGAGCAGGCTTGACGGATTGGCCGGTGTCTCCGCCAAAATCATTTTGATTCTTGTTTGATCGGTCTTGGCGAGCGAAGCGCGGATCGCGCCGATGTTCGTCGCGTCTTCGATGGCGACCCAGGTCACACCGAATTCCGACAGGAACTTTTCTATCACCGATGCGGTGGCACCGTAGAGCGGCTTCGTGAATGCCACACAATCGCCGGGGCGAAGGTAGCCCATCAACACGGTCGAGATCGCGGCCATGCCCGAGGAAAACACCAAGGCATCATCCGCATCATCGATCAATGCCATGCGGTCTTCCAGCATTTCCAGATTGGGGTTGTTGTAGCGCGAGTACACCAGGCCGCCGGACTGACCTTCGGGTGCCTTGCGACGGTTGCCGATGACATCGAAGAGAATTTTACCTTCCTCGGCGCTGCGAAAAACAAAGGTCGAGGTCAGGAAAATCGGCGGCTTGATGGCGCCTTCCGACAACATCGGGTCATAGCCATAGGACAGCATTTGCGTTTCCGTATGCAACGGACGGCCGGCGATGGTGCGTTTGTGATAGCGGGTGGTTTTCATGGAATTCCCTCGAAGCATGCGAGTCGCAAATTGCGCTCGTTTGCGGGCACTCTACCCGTCCGACCGCCGTTACGCGCGTTCAATTTTACTAGCCAATTCGAAATCTTGCGCTAAAATCAGCGTCGAGCAGTGATAGGATGTTGTTTCGAAGGGGCGCACTGTCGCAGAAATCCTGACTCATTTTCGCTTCTGCAGATGCACGCGGAGTAAGGGATAGACTACCGGAGCCACGCGCCAATCACTTCTTCTCCGTTACGGCGTCGCGTCACGTCTTCTCCCAAATCGACTCGAAGCCATCCGCGGCACCCAACACCTGTGCGGGGCTTTTCTTGTCGATGTGGCCGATGAGGCCGCGATAGACGCCGTAGCCCACAAGTTCCTGCAAGCGCGGTGAAAATGTTTTCACCAGCTCCGGCTTTAATCCCAGTTGCTGATTTTCCTGCTGGCGGATGAAGCCTGCGCAATAGTTCATCGCAATGCCGGTGCGCCGCTCGCCCGTCTTGTTCGCGCCGCCGCCGTGCCAGAGTGATCCGTCCCAGATCAAGACGCTGCCCTTCTTCATTTCGGCGGGGATGCTTTCATACGTACCGCCATAAACGGGATTGTCCTTCACGTGGCTGCCCGGCACCAGCCGCGTCGCGCCATTGGCTTCGGTAAAGTCGGTCAGCGCCCACATCGAATTGCACACGATGGGAATGTGCGGTTTGGCCAGCGGGATCACCATGTCGTCTGCATGGATGGGTTGCGCGATCTCGCCGGGGTCGATGGCGATGGACGACATCGATGAGATCAGGCAGCCCGGATCGAGAATCTCTTCCACCACGGGCAGCACGCTGGCGTGCACCGGCACCTCGGCGAACGGCGCGCCGTAAGCCAGCAGATTGTAGATGCGCACCGTATTGTGCCCCTCGAATCCGTTCATGGCGGGCTTGGCGTCCAGTTCGCGTTCCAGGCGAGTGAGCGCGGCGGCAAGCGCTTCGATCAGTTGAGGGGTGATGGCATTTTCCACCACCGTAAAGCCATCGCGGCGGATGCGTTCGACATGGGCTTTGCGGTCGGTGTCATTCATTCTCGAATACCTCTGGGCAATGCTGAGGCGTTCAGTCTAACCTAGTCGCCAGCCAAATGGGGAGTGTCTATTCATGAAGTGGTTGCGTCGCTTGGGATATTTAGTGCTGGCACTCGCTGTCATCGGCGCGGGCGCCTATTTTTGGTTGGTCGTCGACGCCAGCGGCCCGTCGGATGGCGAGTATGCCATCGATATGGCTGAAGTTCGACAACTCGCGGCCTCTATGCCCGGCGACAAAGCACAGGAAATTCGCGTCGAGAGAATTTCGGCCTTCAAGATGCCGCGTACCGCCATGATCGCCGGTGACGGATGGGGCGAAGTCGATGTGCCTGTCTATTCTTATCAGGTCGCGTTCGTGGACAAAGAAATCGTCATCGACACGGCCATCGACGGTGTTGCCGCCATCGCGCAAAAGGACCCCAATTTCGATGGAGCCGCCTACGCTCGCATGCAGGCGGCCATGATCAAGGCCTCCAGTATCGTAATCACGCACGAGCATCCCGACCACATTGGCGGCCTGGTCGCACATCCCGCGTTGAGCATGGTGCTGGGACACACCCAGCTGACGCAAGAACAAGTCAACCATCCGGAAAAAATGTTTGGCCTTAAGTTCCCCGAAGGTGCGCTCGCAAACTACAAGCCTCTATCTTACGACCGCGTCCATGCCATCGCCCCGGGGGTCGTGGTGATTAAAGCGGCCGGCCACACACCGGGCAGCCAGCTGGTGTTTGTGCAATTGGCGAACGGCAAAGAAATTCTGTTTTTAGGCGATGTTGCCTGGCGGCACGAAAACGTCGATCGCGTACTCACCCGCGCGCGCTTGGTTTCATGGTGGTTCCTGGGCGAGGATCGCGATGCGGTCTTGCACCAACTCGCGGCGCTGAAAACGCTGCAGGAAACCGAGCCCGCGTTGGTCGTCGTCCCCGGTCACGACATCGACAAGATGGGCGAAATCCTGCAGTCGGGCGCGCTGGTGAGCGGGTTTAAGTAGGGCAAAATATTCATTGATTGTAAGTACAATCCGGTACATACAGTACGCCAGATTTCGAGTGGGATGAAGCCAAGCGCCTTGTCAACATGCGAAAGCACGATATCGACTTCATCGATGCGGTAGAGGTGTTTAATGATCCTCGACTCGTATTCGAAGAGGACACTTCCGAGCGCTACGGCGAGTTGCGTATGTTCGCGACTGGTGTGGCGCTGGGCAAACTTGTGACCGTCGTGTTCACCGATAGAGGTGAAAACATTGTGCGTCTGATTTCTGCTCGACCGGCGACAAAACTCTAGAAGACAAAATATGGCACGACCCAAAATCACTAGAGTGGAATTGTCGCCCATGGGGGGCGTTTACAAAATCGGACCGGGCGGCCGGCGAACCTTGTTGAAAGGCAAAACCAACTGGGCGCGCGTTGCGGCGATGACCGAGGAGGAAATCGTTGCCAATGCGATGAGCGATCCGGACAATCCGCCGCTGACCGAAGCACAGCTCAAGAATATGCGCCCCTACAAGCGTTCGATCACCATTCGTGTCGATGTCGATGTGTTGAACTGGTTTCGCACCCGTGGCATCAAGTATCAAACTCACATGAACGCCGCGCTGCGCGACTACATGAATGCCAACGCCAAGAAAAAGCGTCCCCGCACGCGGGCCTAAATTGCGATGGAGACTTGCGGGCGGCAGATAGTGGCAGTAATAGTGTCACTACCTTAGCGAAGACTCCGGACCATGCGCGCCACTCTTAGCCGTACAATCAGCTCCATCGTCACAAGCCCTGCCTTGCGCACGGCACGCCGCGGCTGGCACGGCCTCGGCCGCGCCTTGGGTGGCAAGGCGGTGGTGCATTATTTCCACCAGCCCGACGATCCCTATTCGCAACTCGCAGCTCAACTGCTGGTGCCAATGGCCGATACTTATCGCATCACACTGCAATCGTACATCGTCTCTGCGCCCGACGCCGCAGCCGCGCCCGAACTTGAAAAGCTCAACCGCTTGGCGCGCGACGACGCGGCCCTGCTCGCTGGCGCCTACGGCCTGAAGTATCCGGCACCCGGCGCGACGCCCAAAGAGGCCAGCGCCGACGGCAACGCACTGCGCAAGAAGCTCGGTCACTATCTCAGTGCCATGTTCTATTTCGAAGGCGAATGGTACTGGGGCGTCGACCGTTTGCATTTTCTCGAGGAGCGCCTGCACGGGGCCGGCCTCGCGAAATCGCGGGGTCCGTTCAGGCCCATCGCGCCGGTCAAAGAGGTCACGTTCGCGGGCAAACCGGGCAGCGCCAAGGGTGCGACGCTCGACTATTTCCTCTCGTTCCGCAGTCCTTACACTTATCTCGCCGCCGCGCGCGTGCGAAAGCTGGCGGAGCACTACGGCGCTGAATTGCGGCTGCGCTTCGTCCTGCCGATGGTGATGCGCGGGCTTCCGGTTCCGCAGGTCAAGCGCATCTACATCGCCCTCGACACCAAGCGCGAGGCCGAGCGCCTGGGCATGCCGTTCGGCACCGTCGTCGATCCCGTCGGACGACCGACCGAGCGCGGGCTTGCCGTGCTGCATCACGCCATCAAGGCCGGCAAAGGCCCCGAGTTCGCTGAATCCTTTTTGCGCGGCGTGTTTGCCGAAGGCATCGACGCGGGGTCGGACGCGGGGCTTGCCCTCATCGCGTCTCGCGCCGGGGTGACGGGCGATCAGGTCGCCGCGGCGCTGCGGGACGAAAGCTGGCGTCAGGTTGCCGAAACCAACCGCGCTGAACTTTTCGAGCTTGGCCTTTGGGGTGTCCCCTCATTCCGCGTGAACTCCAACCGCCCGCACTGGGGACAGGACCGCCTGTGGGCAATAGAGCAGGAACTGCAATGACATCCATCACACTCAGCGGCGCGCCGGGTTCGCCCTACACACGCAAAATGGTCTCGCTTTTGCGTTATCGGCGCATTCCCTACAGGCTGCTGCAGTTTGGTCTCGCCGGGCCGCCGGGCCTCCCCAAAGCCAAGGTGGCATTGCTGCCGACATTTTATCTGCCAAATGCACAGGGCGAACTCGAGGCCGTCGTAGATTCCACGCCCATCATCCGCCGCCTTGAACGCGACTTTGAAAGCGAGCGCACGGTTTTGCCGAACCACCCGGTGACCGCCTTCATCGATTATCTTCTCGAAGACTATGCCGATGAATGGCTGACCAAAGCGATGTTCCACTATCGTTGGCATTATGCCGCCGATGCCGAGAAGGCCGGCAAGATACTTCCGCGCTGGTCGCGCATCGCTGCACCCGAAGCCGAGATCGCGCCGATGACCAAGTTCATCGTCGAGCGGCAAGTCTCGCGCCTCTATGTCGTGGGCTCAAACGCGATCACCGCCCCTGTCATCGAGGCAAGCTACGAGCGCTTTCTCATGTTGCTTGACGCCCATCTGACTTTGCATCCCTTCCTGATGGGCAAT
The DNA here is from genome assembly GCA_009885515.1 of Rhodobiaceae bacterium. Classification (GTDB taxonomy): domain Bacteria; phylum Pseudomonadota; class Alphaproteobacteria; order Micropepsales; family Micropepsaceae; genus SZUA-430. Next base: position 8,983 of record VFKO01000511.1, read on the forward strand.
CGCCCGGGAGCGTCGGACTTCGGCGTCTTCGGGCAATTGACGCAGCTGACGCATTTCGACCCGACGCCCATGGCGCTGACGATGAAACTGGCGCCGCGCGTTTATGCCTGGGTCGAAATCGGCGAAGACCTGTCGGGTCTGGAACCCCGAGACTCCGACTGGCTTGATGCGGCTAACATCCCGGGCACCACGATCGCACTCTTGAAAGAGTTCGGCCGCGTCTATGTCCCCGCCCTGCTCGCCAACGCCAAAGCCATCGCTGGCGGCGAAGCTACGTTTGAAACAGAGATTGACGGCAAGCCATGGAAGCAGCAGTCGTTCCCTTATCAGGCAAAATGCCTGCAATGGATCCGCAATGCTTACGCGGATTTGAGTGAACAGAATCGCGCCGCGGTCGATAAACTCATCTCAGGTAC
>VFKO01000577.1 GCA_009885515.1 Rhodobiaceae bacterium
TCCGGGGGATCCGGCACCGTGGTTCGTGCTTGCATCTGACCTCGTGGCGAATTTTCCGCTTTCGTCGCTTGGCGGTCACCGCTTTGTGCTGACGTTCGTGAAATCTCTGCGTACGCCCTATGGAAGCGACCTTGTCTCAGCCTTGACCGCCGACCCTGAGCGCTTTGCCCGTTTGGGGTTTGGGTTGCTGATTGTATCAGCCGACCGCACGGACACGGGCGCAAAGCCGCCTGAGGGCGTTAAAAATGTTCGGCTGCTGTTCGACCATGAAGGGGCTGCTTCCACATTGTATGGCGCAGCACTTGCCGATGGCGAGTTCGCGCCCAAGACTTTCATCATCAACGAGCGGCTGCGGATTGCCGCGGCGATCCCGGCGGAGGTGCCCGGCGCCCATGCCGCGCGTGTGTTTCAACTGCTGGACAGTCTGAAGCCTTTGCGCCCGGCGCGGCGCGCCGTGCCACAGGCGCCGGTTCTGATCATTCCCGACATCTTCGAAGCCACACTGTGTGACGACCTGATTGCGGGGTTCAATCAAGCTGGCGGGCATGCATCAGGTTTCATGGTCGAGCGTGGCGGGAAAACCGTTGAAGAGCGCGACAGCGAACTGAAGCGCCGCGCAGACTGGCACGTGCAGGACGACGCGATGAAGGGGGCGTTGCGGGCCCGCATGGTGCGCCGGATCATTCCGGAGGTTCAACGTGCCTTCCAGTTCCATGTCTCGATCATTGAGCGCTATCTGGTGGCCTGTTATGACGGCGAAACGCGGGGACATTTTGCTTCTCACCGCGACAACACCACGCGCGGCACGGCGCACCGGCGCTTTGCGGTGTCGCTCAATCTGAACGATGACTATGAAGGCGGGCATCTGGTATTTCCGGAATTCGGCCGGACGCATTTCAAGCCGCCCAAGGGCGGGGCGTGCGTGTTCTCGTGTTCCCTGCTGCACGAAGCGACGCCAGTGACGAAGGGCCGGCGCTTTGTCTTCGTGCCTTTCCTTTACGACGAAGCGGCGCAGGTAGTTCGCCAAGAGAATGCGGGTTACATTGAGAGCGCGGGGTGATGGGTGGTTGACCGTAATGGGCTTGGGAACGCGGACATCCTGCCTGCTCTGGGATTTGAGGGCGGGCAGGATGCCCGCGCTCCCGGGAAGCAGTAAGTTACCCATCACTGATCGTAATTTTCTTCTTGCACTTTTCAACTCGTTCTATATATGTTCCATATGCGGTGAAGTTATTTCAACATTTTTGCTTTGTGCGTACACAGGTGAACGTCAATGTGACGGAGAATTGCGCAGTCCTTAGCCAATGTGACGGTGTTACGGGTGACGACAAGACAATCAATTCGAGCGGGCCACAGAATGCCGTGGCCCACTCGTCCTATCTTGCAAATGCCCTTCAAGCGTTCTGCTTCATGTACTCCGCCAGCGCCGTGCCCATTTCGGTGACGATTTTCGTGACGGCGGGGTCGGCTTGGATGGCGGCCCAGTAGGCTTTTGTCTTTGAGCCCATCAGGGTGGTTTGGCCGAAGGCGGGGCCTATGGCATTTACGAAGAAGAGTGACGGAACCAGGGCGCAGTCGGCGAGGGTTGCGGTTTGGCCGATGGCGTATTTGTTTCCGGAGATGAAGTGTTCGAGGCCGCTCAGGGCTTTGGCAAGCGCTGTGATTTGCTCGTCGACGATTTTGGCGTCGCGGGTTTTGGGGTTGGTTTGTTCGAAGAGTTCGAATAACGGGGTCAGGATGTATTGGTCGGCGATGTTGAAGACGACGCGCATCTTCGCCCGCTCTTTGGCGTCGGTGGGGCGCAGGGATGGGGTTGGGTGCGTGTCCTCGATGTATTCGCCGATGGCGCTTGATTCCGGCAGGTAGAAACCGTTGTCGTCGAGGGTTGGAATTTTTTCGAGCGGATTGATCTTGGCGTATTCGGGCGTGTGCGAACCGCCTGCGGGGACCGCCACAAGTTCGGCGTTGATGCCCTTGAGATAAAGCTGCATGCGCACGCGCGTGGCGTAGGGCGAGAGATTGGAATTGTAGAGTTTCATGTGAATGGGCTCCGAGGGGGTGGTGAAGGCGGCATGGGGCACAGCTGGCGAGGCTTGGTCAATTACCGAATGGGTCATGGCGTGCGTGCAAATTGGCCACACTGGTGACACATGATTTTCTGGGACTTTTTTGGCCTTTGCATGGCAAATGGGGGGAACTCCCACACTGGGGGCGTGGGTTGCGGGCGATGCCAGTTTCTCTCAAGATGGAGGCTTGCGCGCAATCGGGTTGTCGTTCGAGCGAGGAAGCATTTGTCGGTGAGTTCAGACCATGGCGGGGCGAGCCCGGGATTTTTCGACCGGCTGCGCGCCTTCTATCTGCGCTCGGACGCGGCGAAAGGCTATGTGCTGTTGTCGCCGGTGATGCTGACGATGATCGCGCTTCTGGCAGCGCCGTTGATCCTGCTGGTGCTTTATTCGTTTTGGACGCAGGTCGGATTGAAAGTCGACACGAACTGGACCGGCGACCGCTATCGCGAACTGATCGAGAAGCAGGCTTACGTCGACATCTTCTGGCGCTCGATCCAGATGTCGGGGCTGGTCACTTTGGTGACTGTGGGGCTGGCCTATCCGATGGCCTATTTCGTGGCCTTCGGGGTGAAGAAGAATAAATTCATCTGGCTGATCCTGCTCACCATCCCATTCTGGACGAGTTATCTGCTGCGCGCGTTTTCGTGGAAAATTATTCTGGGTTACAACGGGGTGATCAATTCGGGGTTGATCTCGCTGGGCGCAATCCAGGAGCCGCTGAGTTTCCTGCTCTACAATCAGACGGCGGTGGTGATCACTTTGGCGCACGCTTACGCCGCGTTTGCGATTTTGCCGATTTATGTTTCGCTCGAAAAAATTGACCGGACGCTGCTTGAGGCGGCGGCCGATCTGGGGGACGGGGCGTGGGCGCGGTTCTGGCGGGTGACGTTTCCGCTGTCGCTGCCGGGCGTGATTGGTGCGGCGGTTTTGATCTTTGTGCCGACAACGGGCGACTATGTGACGCCCGCACTCGTCGGCGGTCCGACCGGGCAAATGATCGCCAACCTTATTCAAATCCAGTTTCTGAAAATCGGTGACTGGCCGTTGGGCTCGGCGCTAGCGATCTCGGCGATGGCGGGGGTTGCAATTCTGGTGATGTTGTTTGCAACCGCGCTGCAGCTGGCGGTGAGACGTATTCGATGAGCGCCAAACCCGCACACGCCCCGGCCCGGATGGGCGATCCCGGCAGCGGCCTGAAGCTCTTTGCCATTGCCTATCTGATATTCATCTATGGGCCGGTGTTGTTCCTGCCGCTGTTTTCGTTCAACGATTCGATCTTTGTCGCTTTCCCGCTGACCTCGTTTACGACGAAATGGTACGAACAGGCCTTTGCCGACGAGAAGATGATCGGCGCCTTGATCTCGAGCCTGCAGGTGGGCGGGATCGTTGCGGTCACTTCCACCATATTGGGGATGTTCGGTGCCAAAGCAGTGACACGTTACCAGATTCCGGGGCAAGGTCTGATCACGGCCACGATCATGCTGCCTCTGTTTATCCCCGAGATCATCCTTGGCATTTCGCTGCTCATTCTCATCAATAGTGTGGGCATTTCGCTGTCGCTGATCACGGTGACGATCGGGCACATCATGCTGTGCACGCCCTTTGCGATGGCGGTGCTTTCGTCGCGCCTGCATGGCTTCGACCGCAGCCTCGAAGAGGCCTCGATGGATTTGGGTGAAACGCCGTGGATGACGTTCTGGCGCGTGACGTTTCCCCTTGCGGCGCCAGGCATTGTCTCGAGCCTGTTGCTGACATTTATCGTTTCGTTCGACGAGTTTTTGCTGTCGTTTTTCCTGGCGGGACAAGAGCCGACCTTGCCGGTTTATATCTGGAGCCAGCTGCGCTTTCCCAACAAATTGCCGAGCGTTTTGGCGTTAGGCGCGTTGATCCTCATCGCGTCGTGCGTGCTGGTCGTGGTTGCGGAATGGGTGCGCCAGCTGGGCACAAGTGAACAGAAAGTGGGCGTATGAGAGAGCATCGTCATGGCCGATAATATTATTCGCATCGAGAAGGTGACGAAGCAATTCGCCGGCGGCGCCAAGGCCGTCGACGATGCGCATTTCAACGTCGAACGCGGTGAGTTCTTTTCGCTGCTGGGGCCATCGGGCTGCGGCAAGACCACATTGCTGCGCATGATCGCGGGGTTTGAGTTTCCGTCCGAAGGCGAAATTTACATCGACAACCAGGCGTCGTCGTTGATCCCCGCATATCAGCGTCCGACCAACATGGTGTTTCAGTCCTATGCAATTTTTCCCCACCTGAACGTGTTCGATAACATCGCCTATGGCTTGCGGAAATCCGGGTTGTCGGGCGGAGAACTCAAGCGCCGGGTGAATGAGGCACTGGGGATGATCAAGCTTGATGGCTTTGGGGCGCGGCGCGGCGATCAATTGTCCGGCGGGCAGCGCCAGCGCGTCGCCCTGGCGCGGGCGCTGGTGAAGCGTCCGAAGGTGCTGTTGCTGGATGAACCTTTGGGCGCACTGGACAAGAAACTTCGCGAAGAGATGCAAATTGAATTGCGGCAACTGCAGAAGAGCGTCGGCATTACCTTCGTGTTCGTCACACATGACCAGGAAGAAGCGCTGTCGATGTCGGACCGCATTGCGGTGATGGTCAAAGGCAAAGTGCTGCAGATCGCACCGCCGCAGGAACTCTATGAAGCGCCGGGTAACGTTGAGGTGGCAAGTTTTATCGGCAGCATCAACCTCATCGACGTGACGGTGAAAAGTGTCGGCGCCGGCGAAGCCGTGCTGGACGGCGCAGGCTTTGGCCAGTTGCGGGCCCGCGCCATCGACGACTTGAAGGCGGGCGAGAAACTGGTCGCGGCGGTGCGGCCTGAAAAATTGGCGCTGGTCAGCAGTAGACCTGGTTCGGGATCGTTCGTTGAAGGCACAGTCAAGGCCAGCGCCTATCTGGGCGACCGCAGCCACTATCATGTGTTTGTTAAAGGCCGCACCACACCCATCTACGTGGCTGCGCAAAACGCCGAGCGGGCCATGACAGGCGGATTCGACACGGCGAAATCCGTTTACGTCACATGGGATTGGCAATCCCTGATCCTGTTGCGGCGTTGATCAGGCAACCAGCATTTCGCCGAAGGGAACAATTTTGTTGTTGCTGTCGTGTCCGATGTCTGCGCGGCCGAGATAAGGAATGCCTGATTTTTGACACCAGTGCTGCACAACTTCGACTTCCGATTGTCCGAAATCGGGATCGTTGGCAGGGATTTGGCTGCAGCGGCCCAGCTTGATCCCCGCAACGAGGCGTATGGCAGGGTTCGAGGTGATGTGAAACAGAGCGCGGTCGATGGCGTACATGTATTCCGAGACGTCTTCCAGCATCAGCACATGACCGCTGAGATCGGGCTGAAGAGGCGTTCCAAGAAGGCAGCCCAGGGTTTTGATATTGAACGCCACATGCTTGGCGCCCGCAAGCGAGGGTTCAAGCGCTTTCGGGTCTCGATCGACCAGAAAGGCCAGCGCGCGGCGTATAGCGGCGTCTCCGTCCTCACGCGCGATGTCGGTAGGCATCGGCCCATGCGCGACATGTGGGAATTTGTTGGCATAGAGTGCTGCAAGAAGTGTCCCCATATCGCTGTAGCCCAGATACATTTTATGCCGCGCCGCCTCCGTCAGCTGCGGCAGTACGGCCTGTGCGATGCGGCACGATCCATAACCTCCGCGCGCGAACCAAACGGCGCCGTATGCCGGATCGTTGGCGACTTCCACGAAAGCCGCCGCCCGCGCCTGGTCTTCGCCGGCAAAATGCCCCCACGACATGTGGCATTGAGGATGAACATGCACACGCACCTGTTCCGGGTAGAGACGGGCCGTGATCGCCATCACGCGACTGGCCAATTCCGGATCCAGGCGATTTGCCGGCGCTACGACCGCAATTCCGAGGGGCTTTCTTTGCATTGGAGACTATTTACTCCCGCGCGCAGCATGTGCGATCAACGCGCATGACACTGAATCAAAACGCACAATATTTCTTCTGCGGCATCGGCGGTAGCGGAATGTTGCCGCTGGCACTGATACTGCGCGGCAAGGGATATACGGTTGAAGGCTCCGACCGGGCGCTGGATCAAGGGCGGCTTGGGCCAAAGTTCGAGTTTCTGCGCTCGCGCGGCATTACGCTGCACAATCAGGACGGCAGCGGCTTGACGCGGCGCCAGCAGGTGCTGGTGACCTCGGCCGCCGTCGAAGACACCGTTCCCGACGTGCAAGCGGCACGGCGGCTCGAGCTGCCGATGTTGCGGCGGGCGGAGTTGCTGGCCGACATATTCAATGCATCGCCGCAGAACATTGCGGTCGGCGGCACAAGCGGCAAATCCACGACAACCGGCATGATCGGCTGGATGCTGCACGCGGTCGGGTACAAACCGACGATCATGAATGGTGCGGTCATGAAAAACTTCACCAGCCCGGACAATCCGTTCGCCAGCGCCATTGTCGACGCGGGCGATATTTTCGTCAGTGAAGTCGATGAGAGCGACGGCTCCATCGCCCTCTATCAGCCGCGCATTGCGGTGGTCACGAACATCTCGCTTGATCACAAGCCGATGGCTGAGTTGCGTAAGCTGTTTGGTGATTTTACCGGCCGGGCGCACACACCGGTGCTCAACCTCGACAATGACGAGACAAAATTGCTCGCCGCTGAGGCCAGCGGCGCCTTGACGTTCAGTCTGACGAATTTGCGCGCCGGCCTTTTTGCCGGCCGGGTCCAACCGCTGCGCGATGGAATTTCGTTCGAGGTCTCCGAGCGCCAAACGGGCCAGAGTTTTCAGGCGAAAATACAGGTCCCGGGCGTGCACAATGTATCGAATGCGCTTGCCGCATTGTGTGCGGTTCGTGCAGCGGGTGTTCCGCTGGCCCAGGCAATCGACGCGCTCGCCTCATTCACCGGCATCAAACGGCGCTTTGAAGTTGTTGGAACGGCAAGCGGCGTGACGGTCATCGATGATTTCGCTCACAATCCGGACAAGATCGCCGCCACGTTCAAGACACTTCAATTGTTTCCTGGCCGCTTGATCGTGATGTTTCAACCGCACGGGTTCGGTCCGCTCAAGCTGATGCGCGAAGAACTGGTCGCGTGTTTTGCGCAAGGGTTGGCAGACGACGACGTCTTGATCATGCCTGATCCAGCCTATTTCGGCGGCACGACGACGCGCTCTACTGGAAGCGAAGATATCGTGCGCGGCGTGAGCGACGCCGGGCGCACCGCCTTCTACTTCGAGCACAGACAGGACTGCTCCGGCAAAATTGTGGAGCTTGCACGTGCGGGGGATCGCGTGATCGTTATGGGGGCGCGAGACGACACGCTGTCAGATTTCGCGCTGGGCCTGCTCGAACAATTGCGTTCGGTTTAGCCGATCAATTTCGAGAAAATGACGCGCGTGTCGGCTTCGATGATCTGCAATTGGCTTTCAACTTCGGCAAATGATGCGGCTTGTGCTGCTTTTGTGATCAGCGCGCGCAAGGATGCGGATGCATCGCCGGGCCGGAACGGGCCTTCGATCGTCAGTCTCAGAATCTGCGTCAGCGCCTGATACAATCGGGTGGCGCGGTGCAGCCGTTCACTCACTCCCTTGTCGAAAGCAGCGATGGTTTCGAGGTTTTTCAACGCATCAAGCGTATTGAAGCTCAGCACGTTGGCATCGCGTGGCGCATGGATCAGCTGCAGGGCCTGGACAATGAACTCGATGTCGAACAGACCGCCTTTGATCTCCTTGAGGTCCCAAGGCGACTTGCCGGGCCGCTCTTTATCCAGACGTGCGCGCATGGCGGCGACATCGGCGAGTGTCTTGGCCTGATCCCTCGCGGCGGTCAGCGATTTCCGGATCACGTCTTCAACGCGTCTGCTCAATTCTGGAGGTCCCGCAATAACCCGCGCGCGGGTGAGTGCGAGCAGTTCCCACGTCCAGGCTTCGCCGGCCTGGTAGTTGGTGAATGTCTCGAAGCTGACCGCGACGGGACCCTTGTTGCCGGATGGGCGCAGGCGCATGTCGACATCGTAGAGACCGCCCTCGCCTGTCGCCACAGTCAAGGCCGTAATCAGGCGCTGTGAGCGGCGTGCATAATATTGACTCGGCGATATGGGGCGCGCTCCATCAGAGGTGTTGGCCGCCGGCCCATGATCGTAGACAATGATCAGGTCCAGGTCGGACGCTGCAGTCATTTCACGACCGCCCAAACGGCCCATTGCGATGACGGCCATACCGCCGCCGGATACTTGCCCGTGCGCCGCAACGGCCTCGACTTCGGTGGCGGTGTTGAGGGCACCAATGGCGACTTCTGCGATATCGGCGAAGGCGTAGCCTGAGGCGATGCCGTCAATTTCCCCGCGCAGCAGCTGTAGGCCCACGCGAAATTGCTGGTCCTTTGTCCAGCGCCGCACGATATCCAGCTTCTCTTCGTAGGTCTTTGCTCCCCGCATCAATGGGGCGAGACTGTCGTCGAGCTCTGCCTTCACGGGTTGATGGCGCAGGAAGTCGATGTCAATCAGAACATCAAGCAGGCCGGGGCGCGCGGCAAGGTGATCGGCGAGACGGGGCGCGGTGCCTACGATTTCGGCAATCAACCCCAACAGGCGCGGATTGGAATAGAGCAAGGCAAAGACCTGGACACCGGACGGCAAGCCTTCCAGGAATTTATCGAAGCGGGTAAAAGCGATGTCGGGGTTTGCGGTTTTGCCCAGTGCCTCCAGCAGCAGCGGCATCAATACTGTCAGTTTTTCGCGCGCCCGTTCGCTGCGCGTGGCGCGGACGCGGCCATGATGCCAGCCGCGGATCGTCGCCGAAAGCGCGCCAGGTTGCGAGAACCCTAGTTTGCGCAGGGTCTCGATTGTTTCAGGGTCATCATCAACACCGGTAAAAACCAGACTGCCGGTGGCTTCGGACAGTGAAGGCTCACTCTCAAACAGTTTGGCGTAGTGCGATTGCACTTTTGACAAATGTTCGCGAAGCGACTGCGAAAAATCATGCGTGCTGGCGTCACCCATGAAGCGGGCCGCGTTGTCCAAGCCCTCCGGGTGTTTGGGCAAAGTGTGGGTCTGTTCATCCTCGATCATCTGGAGGCGATGTTCGAGGGTGCGCAGGTATTCGTAGGCCAAGGTCAAATCTGATCGCGCTTCTTCAGCCACGACATTACGGGACGCCAAGGCCGCGAGGGCGTCGACAGTGCGCGTGTTCCGCAACGATGGAATACGTCCACCGAGGATCAGCTGCTGTGTCTGGGCGAAAAACTCGATCTCGCGAATGCCGCCGCGGCCAAGCTTGATGTTGTGGCCGGCAATGGCAATTTTGCTGTGCCCAGCCTGGGCATGAATTTGGCGCTTGATGGAGTGAATGTCCTCGATGGCGGCATAGTCCAGATATTTGCGCCACACGAAAGGCTGCAGATTGGTCAGAAATTCCTCGCCTTCCTGAACGTCGCCGCCGCAGACGCGCGCTTTGATCATCGCTGCGCGCTCCCAGTTCTGCCCCATGGTCTCGTAATAACTTTCGGCGGCGCGCGTTGAGACGGCGATTTGCGTTGAACCCGCATCGGGCCGCAAGCGCAGATCGCAGCGGAACACATAACCGTCTGCCGTCGTTTCCTGCATGAGGGCGACCGTCGTCTGAGTTAGCCGCACCGCAAACTCTCGCGGTTCGACGTTTTTGGTGACTGGCAGACGATCCGGATTGAAGTAGCAGCTGAAGTCAATGTCGCTGGAGTAGTTGAGTTCAAAGGCTCCGTACTTGCCCATGGCCAGGAAAAATAGCCCGCTGTCCACTTCCGGGTGGTCCTGGGCGTGCGGCGCGAAGCGTTCGCGGGTGACGGCTTCGCGCATTGCATACCGCAGCGATGCGGTCAATGTGCTGTCAGCCAGTTCAGTCAAACTGCGGGTGATTTCCGTCAGCGACCAGACGCCACCAGTGTCGGCGAGCGCAATCAGCAGCGAGGCGCGGCGCTTTGTTTCGCGCAGCAGTTTCATCACTTCAGCGCGCTGCAGAACCTCCGTGTTGTCAAGACCTGCCAGCATATTGCGTAGTGCCAGTTCCGGTGCGCCGGACAGATCCTGTTCTAACCGGTCCGCGTTCCTTTCCATCAGCCCTGCGAGATACGGACTGTTGGAGGCAACTGCCGCAACGAGATCGCGCAAGGGGCCGCTGCCGGCTCTGCCGCCGAGCTCTTCGAGAACGCGGGTGGCACGGCTCGCGTCGAAAATCTGCGGGGCGCGGGTTATGCGTGCAGCGAAGGAGTTGGGCAAACTTTAGCCCCGGTGCTCGGTTCCCGCTTCAACGAAGCAGAGCGCGTTGAACCATGGGTCATCGACGTAAAACGAGCGTTCTCCCGATGGGCGAACCACGATCGCGCCACCAGGTTTTTCATGGACCATTTCGAGCGAGAGGCATTTGAGCTTTTTGGCACGCTTATGGACGGCTTCGAGGTTGGCCACAGAAAAATAAAGCGACTTTGCCGATGTGTGCGAAGGCCTCGACGCCGAAACGTCTATGACCTGTAGGATGACCGGGCCACAATCGAAGTAGAGCCGGGAACGGGGGAGTTTGCGGCCCTCGATACCCAAAAGAGCGGCATAGAATCTCCCCGCTTGCTCCAGGTTTGTGACTTCTACCGTCATTCTGAAGAACACCGGCGTGTCTGTTTTCGCGGTCTTTTTTTCAGGCGCCGTTTCGGCAGTTACTTTCGATTTTGGTTTCGCTTTAGCCGGCATAGCAGCATGTCCCGTTATACATTGGCTGCAATCTACCCAATTGGCAGACCAGAGTCCTGAGGAAGTTTACGCTTTTCTCCATTTCCATATGGTTTACCACCGGTTAGATTGTTGCATAACTGGGTAATCATAGTTGAGACCGCGATGACTGCGAAACACAAGGCTGACCTCGATTCCGGCACTTTCAATTGGGAGGACCCGCTGCTGCTGAACGAACAGTTGACGGAAGAAGAACGATTGATTGCCAAATCGAGCCAGGACTATGCGCAGGGCAAGCTTATGCCGCGCGTTTTGGAGGCGAATCGCCGGGAGCATTTCGATACTGAAATCATGCGTGAAATGGGCGAAATGGGGTTGCTCGGCATCACAATCCCTGAAAGCTATGGTGGTGCCGGGCTGGGGTATGTCGCTTACGGGCTGGCGGCGCGCGAGGTGGAGCGCGTCGATTCCGGGTATCGCTCGGCGATGAGTGTGCAGTCGAGCTTGGTCATGCATCCGATTTTCGCGTTTGGCAGTGAGGACCAGCGGCGCCGGTTTTTGCCCAAGCTCGCCAGCGGTGAAATGATCGGGTGTTTTGGCCTGACTGAGCCCGACCATGGCAGCGACCCGGGTGGGATGATCACGCGCGCCAAGGCCGCGCCCGGCGGGTTCATTCTGCAAGGGTCGAAGAACTGGATCACCAACGCGCCGGTGGCCGATATTGCGGTTGTGTGGGCGAAGACAGACGACGGCGTCATTCGCGGCTTTATCGTCGAACGTTCGTTCAAAGGCTTCACTACGCCCAAGATCGAAGGAAAATTTTCGCTGCGCGCGTCGGTGACTGGTCAGATTTCGCTGGATGATGTCTTTGTGCCGGCAGCCAACCTTCTGCCCGATGTCAGCGGCTTGCGCGGTCCGTTTTCGTGTTTGAACCGGGCCCGTTATGGCATCGCCTGGGGCGTCATGGGGGCGGCTGAATTCTGCTGGCACAGGGCGCGTCAGTATGCGCTTGACCGGAAACAATTCGGCCGGCCATTGGCGGCGACGCAACTGATCCAGAAGAAACTCGCCGACATGCAAACCGAGATCACGCTTGGAACGGTGGCGGTGTTGCAGTTGGGGCGTCTGATTGAAGCGGGCAAGGCCTCGCCGCCTGCAGTATCGCTGCTCAAGCGGAACAATTGCGGCAAGGCACTCGACATTGCGCGTCAAGCCCGCGACATTCATGGCGGCAATGGAATTTCGGATGAGTATCATGTCATCCGCCATCTGATGAACCTCGAGACCGTCAACACCTACGAGGGTACGCACGATGTCCATGCCCTGATTTTGGGACGGGCGCAGACGGGAATCCAGGCGTTCTTTTGAAGCGGGTACTAGTGTTTTTTCTTGTCCTCCTCGTCATCGTCGTCGTCGATGCCGTCGAGGACGCCGACGCCCGCTCCGTCGTCACTGGATTTTTCGCCCTTGGAAATGTTGAGGACGCCACTGATGAAAAGCGCTATCAAGGCGACAAGGCCCAAGATGATGGCAATGGCGACCCAGGAATTTCCGGTGATGGACGGCTGGGGTACGTCCGCCAGTGCAGGTGCTGCCGTTGTCAAAAGCAGCGCAATTACCAATATTCGTTTCATAGCCGGTTGCCTCCTGCTCGCCATCATGGACCTGCATTGTCTGCTTGCCAAGTGGCGGCATTGTGGCGGCTAATTTGTCTCGCATTTGCTGAACCAAGGCGGTTCGCCGCCGCCGCTGAACTTTCCGTTGCTGATCAGCTGTGTGCCGTCGTCCACCGTCGAACTCCACGTTTTTTGGCGGTTGCCCTCAAATATTGTGACAACGGTGACTATCGTCTCGCCCGCCTTCTGGCTCCACTGAACGGATCCGCCGGGCAGTTCCTTGACATCGAGAAGCTCGGTTGTGCGGTCGAAGTTGGGGTCCATCAGCACCTGCTCTGTCGGCACGCCATTCGTGGGCGCGTTGTAGATCAGATGCGGGTTGTGGGTGTTGTAGGGGCGGAAGCAATCCTGGGCCCAGCGGCCAGGCAAACCAAGTTTTTCAAGAATGACGCTGCCGGCGCCGGGGGCTTGCGGGGATTGCGATCCGCAGGCGGCGAGTGACAGCAGGCTGATGGTGATAAAGGCGCTTAGACGCATTCTTGTGTCCCCGTTTTATAGCTCTGCAGATGTTGGCATTTGTTGTACGGTGCGGTTGCGATAGAGCCAGTGCCAAAACTAGCCTGCGCGGGGCGAGCGGGCAATTGAAGTTCTGCATTCGGGCCCGCGTGTTGCACAAATGTTTAAGGATTGGGCGGACACTCGGCTGGCTTTGCGAATCAATCATGGTTTGAAGGAGTTTGCCCGTGCGCCGTGCCTTTGCCGTTCTGGTTTTGCTTGGACTTACGGCGTGCGCCTACCCGCAATACGTCAATGACGAGTATCGCTATATCCCGCTGACAAATTTTGCCTACGAGAACCGGTCATTCCGCATTTTCGACAAGCCAAGTGCGGGCAAGATGGTCATCACGTCGAGCCTCACCACTTCGGTCAGCGATGTCGTGATCCGCACGACGACGTTTGGCAAGTATAACAACAGCGTGGAGCGGCAAACGCTTGAGAGCGCGGTTGCCGCCTATCTTGCGGGGCAAGGCCGCAAATGCGTCGTCACAGGCAGCAGCCTAATGTACGATCCGCAATGGGAATTCACCTATAGCTGCGAGCTGAACTACACCGCGATGCCGTGAGGGCGACCTGGTAGGGCTGAAATTGCGTCCCCTTAATTCATGCGTCGTAGTTAAGCGTCACCTCGTCGCTCGTCGGCACGGCTTGGCATGTGAGTACGAAGCCATCAGCGACCTCTTGAGCACTTAGCCCGTAATTTTTCTTCATCACCACGGTCCCCGAAGTTACGCGGGCGCGGCATGTCGTGCAGACGCCGCCTTTGCAGGCGTAGGGTGCGGGCAGTCCTGCGGCTTGAACGCTCTCAAGAATATTGCCCTTGGCGGCGA
>VFKO01000318.1 GCA_009885515.1 Rhodobiaceae bacterium
CGAGCGCTTGCGCTGGCAGCAAGAGGCACGTGATGCCGTCGCGGTTGGCGAGCGGGAGCAACAGGGGCGCGTGACCGAAGCGCTCGCTTGCGCTGAGGCGCTGTGGCGCCGTCAGGCGAAACGAGGTGAGCAAGACGCGGAGGCGCGGGCTGAATCGGCCGAAGCAGCGGTGGCGAAACTGCAGTCGCGCGTTGCGGATGAGAGAGGCTTGCTGAACGAGTTGACTACAATGCGGGCGGCGCTTGGCGCGCGCGAGGTTGAGCTGACGCAATTGCGTGAACGCCATGCGCATGCGCAGTTTGTTGCCGAGCAGACAACGCGGCCGGCGCGCGACGGGCAACAGATTGAAGCTGAAACCCGGACGGCCGGCAAACGCAAACTGGTGCGCGAGATTGTCGTGGCGGCCTCACTGGCGGCGGGCGGTGCGGTGTTGTATATGGGTGTCGATTCGCTATTTTCAGGGACAGCACCCGCGCCCGTCGCGCCGAGTGCTGCGCTGACCGTGGTCGAGCCTGTGGCGCTGCCAAAGGCTCTGCTCATCGAACATGTCAGACTGAGGGCAGGTCCTGAACGCAGCGAGTCTGTCGTTGCCAAACTTGCGCGCGGAACGGAAGTGTTGGTGATCGAGCAGCACAAAGAATGGACGCTGGTGCGCACACAGAGTGCCCGCGGAATTGCCGGCACTCGCGAAGGCTGGGTGCGCAGTTCGGACTTGCAAGTCGAGACGCCGTAGAGCGAGCCCTTACTCGCCGTGGATGGAATCGCCCACGAGGCGCGTGGCCTGGGCTTTCTGGTTTGCCTTGGCGTCGTAGATTTCGACCGGGAGTGCCAGATAACCCGCATTGAGATTACCCATGGCGGCCAGCAGGGTGAAAATCGCTATCGCTTCATTGCGGTTGCTGGCCATCAATTGTGACTGGGTCAAAAGATAGCCTTGCCTCAGGCCCAAAAGGTCCGTGACTGAGCGGTGCAGCTTGGGGTCTGCGATTTCTTTGCGCAGACCTTCGAAGGCGCGCAGCACGGTGGCTGCTTGCACCTTGTTTACGTTTCTAATGGCGCGGATCGACACAAGCTCGTACCAGGCACGAACGGCGTTGCGCAGGCTCTGGCGCTGACTGCTGGTGATTTTCAAACGCGCTTGATTGTTGAGTTCGCGTGCGGCACGGATCTCTGACCATTCGGCACCAGTATTGAACAAGGGTATTGTGATGCCTGCACTGATTGAGGCTTCTCGCTTGAGAGATTCGGGGTCATATTCCTGACCGCTGGTGCCCAGGCGCGCTGTGATTTGTGCGCTGGGAAGCAGGTCTGCGTAGGCCTTTGAGACGGCATGGCTGGATTCTTCTTCGACGGCGCGCGCCTCGTCGATTTCCGGCACCTTGCCTTGAGCTGCTTTCTCGACTTCTTCGAGAGAAGCGGGCGGCGCGGGAAGTTTTTCAGGCATGGCAAGGGTTGAACGCTGGCGTTGGCCTTTGGCGTCGATACAGGGATTGACCCGCGGTGTAGCTTCGGCAACCGCCACCGCTATCGGCGGCTCTCCCACGACTTGCTCATAGGCGCGCCAACTGTCCTGGAGTTCGGCAAAATTCGCGATACATGTGGCACGCGCCGCTTCGAGGGCGGCCTGGATCTGATCGACGTCGGTGCCGGTTGCCTTGGCATTGTCACGCCGGTCACTGAATTCCTTGAATAGATCCTGCAGCAGCGAAATGTCCGTGCGCACCAGGTCGAGAACGGCTTCGTTTCGAATAACATCGACAAAGACAGTTGCGGCATCAAGAAGGATGCGTTGTTCTCTGGCACGCAAACGCGCAACCGCGCCGCGCACGCGCGCCAGGGCTTGGCGTTTGGCGGCTGCATTTCTGCCGCTTGTCAACAATGGTTGTCTGGCGACGACATCTGCCGACCAGGATTGACTGCGCATGTCGAACTTTGATGCTGAATCTTTTACCGTTGCCGAATAGAGGCTGTAGTCTGCTTCGAGCGCAACAGAAGGACGCCATTTCGCATTGGCCTGCGACACGTCTTCGTCGATGGCGCGCAAGCGGGCACGCTCCGCCGCCAAATCCGGGTTGGTCTGATAGGTTTTGGCCAACGCGTCTTGCAGTGTTTCCGCGCATGCGACCTCGGTCGTGATTATCGACACCCAAAGCGCCGCAGTCAGTTGCAAGCCGGTGCGCACCCGGCCGTGCCTTTTCGGCGCCAAATTCATTCTGTCCCCCAATTCCCCGTCGCAAGCTAACCGGGTTGGGTGTCACAGTGAGAGCGTACAATGGATGCCTCGCGCCGTGCTGGGCGCGTATATAGTGGCGTGCCCGGCCGTGGGCACTATTGCTAGATATTGGACAGTTTTAGTTGCGCGGCTGTAGTGTGCACGCAACAGGCATTTGTGGTGATTCGCTTTTCGGGCGAACCCTTGAGATACATTCGCGCTGTTGGGGTGCGCGCCGTGACGATCATACTCGCTGCCGTCAGTCTTTTGTTGTTGCTAGGGCTCGCGATTGCCATCGCGCAGTGGCGCAAAGCGGCGCGGGGGCATTTCATCCGCACCTATAGTTTTCCCAAGGCTGTGTTCGACAAGTTCGCCGTCAAGCACCCGGGTCTCACCCTGAAAGAGCGGCAGTTGGTAGGGCGAGGCTTGCGCCAATTTTTCCTGGCTTATCTGCATGGCGGACGCGAATTCGTCTCGATGCCTTCGCAAGTCGCCGACGACCTTTGGCACGAGTTCATTTTGAACACGCGCGAGTACGAGGCTTTTTGCAGGAACGCGTTCGGCAAGTTCTTGCATCACACGCCAGCGGTGAGCCTGGGCAAAGACAAGGATGCAAACACCGGCTTGCGACGCGTGTGGTGGCAGGCTTGCCGGGAGGAGAACATCAATCCGGCCAAGGCGACCAGGCTGCCGCTGTTGTTTGCGCTGGACGAGAAGCTGAAGATCAGAGGCGGCCACCACTATGCGTTGAACAGCGCCGAATTGAGCCGCGAAGTCGAGGAAGATCAAAGCTATGTATCTTCGTCGTCAATCGATGACTTCATGGATAAGGCAATCGACGGGTCCATTGACGGCTTCGGCGATGGCGGCGGTGTTGGAGACGGCGGCAGCGACGGTGGTGGGTGCGGCGGTGACTAAGGAGATTGGGTGATGAGTCGATTGGTTCTGCGCGCCGAAGAAGGCGGCGTGTGCGTCTTGACGCTCAACCGGCCTGAGAAGCGAAATGCGCTGAACCTGGCTTTGTTTGGCGAGTTGGATGCGCATGTGGCGGCCATTCGGTCGGCAGGCGGCGAATTTGGCGCCGTGGTCTTGAAAGCCAATGGCCCCGTGTTTTGTGCGGGCAACGATTTGGGAGAGCGCGGTGTGCAGGCGCCTGAGCCGTACTATCAGGCGAGAGTGATCACGCGCTTGGCCACCCTGCCCCAGCCTGTGATTGCAGTGGTGCAAGGCGGGTGCTTTACCGGCGGGCTGGAGCTGGTGCTGGCTTCGGACATTATCATGGCCGGAGAATCGGCGAGCTTTGCCGATACGCACGGCAAGTTCGCGCTGGTGCCGGCCTGGGGGATGAGCCAGCGCCTGCCGCGGCGCGTGGGGCAGTGGAAGGCGCGCGAGATGATGTTTTCGTCCCGCCCGGTTTCAGGAGCTGAGGCGGCGCGGACCGGGCTTGCCAATCATTGTGTCCCCGATGAGCGGCTGGACGCAGAGGCAATGTCCTTGGCCCGCGACATTGCGGCCAATAGCCGCCACAGCGTTTTTGCCTACAAGAAACTGATGATGGAGTCAGAAGACCTTGCGCTCGAGGCAGGTCTGGCGCACGAAGTGTTCAACAGTTCGGGTGTTGGCCCCGACTTTGCTGAGCGGGTTGGCGGGCGGTTCAGGAAATAGACGTGCGAGCCGGGGGCTTTACCACTCGTAGGCGCGGTCGATGATTCCGTTCGAGACTTGTGCCGACATGATTTCGGAGGGCTTGGGCCGTTGAGCTTCGAACAGGGCGGTGGCGTAGGAGACTTCGACGACATAGCGGCCCAGCTGAACGGTCTTGCCCTTGCGGATGCCGGTGCGCTTGTTGACGGCGACGAACAGTGCGCGCTTGAAGGGCAGCGGCAGATTGATGAGCGATTGGCAATCGGTGCAGGGGTTGGCAATGGCGAAGGGGCCTGCCGCCTTGCAATCGCAGACGATGGAGAGGTCATCGGCGTTGCACTCCATGCCTGCATCGGCCAGAAGCATCGGCAGCCGATTGAACAGGGCCGGGTCGCTTGACAACAGATCGGCGATGACACGGTGCGTGTCGCGCGCAACGTCTTCGGCCATGGCGCAATCGGTTGGTTGGGCCTGGACCGGCTCAGACGAGATTTTTGTCCACTTGGCTGCGGCCGGATCGATGCGCAGGGCCGCCATCACTTTGCCGAGGCAGGGTGCGTAAGCAAGTTGCCGGTTTGTGGTCATCGACAGACCGACGCCGACTGCCGACACGGTGAGGGCGACCGTTGCAATTTCCCATGACCATCTACGGATGAACTTCCACATGACGCATCTCCCCCGGCGTCGCCTTTGCGGCGATTCGCATTTGTGGGAGTCTATCGGGAATGGGAGGCTGGGGTGCGCTTGCGTTTCGTTATGCGCGCTGAGTTACATAAGCCGCACGTGTCCTGCTGCGGGAGGCGGGGCCGATTCGCCACTTGTGCGGGACGAAAATTGTCCCCTCACCCTTTTTTGCGAAGTGCAAAAATGATCCTCTCCCGCAAGGGCAGAGGAAGAGGAGACAGTTTTTCCGGCACGGCGCTTCTTCCTCTCCCCTTGCGGGAGAGGGTCTTTTTTTTGGCCTTCGGAAAAAAGGGTGAGGGGTGCACGCGCAAACGGGGCGTTGTCCAAGCCGACGGACGGCTCGTTCCAGGAACCAAGGTCAGCATACTCATTTCGCTCGCCATGGGTGATGCACCGCGTCGCGTAAATCCTATCGGAACCAACACAGCTGTTCCGTCGTTGCGAGCA
>VFKO01000416.1 GCA_009885515.1 Rhodobiaceae bacterium
CTTCAAGTTCATTCACCGGCAGCGCCCGCGTGACATCGGCGTCGCCCTTGAGGTTTTCCAGGAACGAAGCACCGCTGCGCCCGTGATGCATATTCTCCCACACCGGCATGGCGTTGCGTTGCACCAGACTGTAAGCGCTCTCCCGCGCCACGCCCTTCTGCGTCAAAGTCAGCATCACCCGCTGCGAATGCACCAGTCCGCCCAACAGATCCAGATTGCGCTGCATCCGCTCCGGATAGACGACCAAACGCTCGACCACATCGGCCAACCTGTTCAAAGCGAAGTCGAGCGTCACCGTTGCGTCTGGGCCGATCATGCGCTCGGCAGACGAATGCGAAATATCCCGCTCGTGCCACAGCGCCACGTTCTCGAACGCGGGCAGCGCATAGGACCGCACCATCCGTGCCAGGCCCGACAGGTTTTCCGTCAGCACCGGGTTACGCTTGTGCGGCATCGCCGACGAACCCTTTTGACCAGCCGAAAAATATTCCTCGGCCTCCAACACTTCCGTTCGCTGCAAGTGCCGAATTTCCGTCGCCAGATGCTCAACCGAACTGGCGACAACGGCGAGCGTGGCAAAAAACGCCGCATGCCGGTCGCGTGGAATAACCTGTGTCGACACCGGCTCCGCCGCGAGGCCCAAGGCCTTCGCAACATGCTCCTCGACGCGCGGATCAATCTGGGCAAATGTACCCACCGCCCCTGATATGGCACAGGTCGCAATCTCGGCCCGCGCAGTCACCAGCCGCGCCCGCGCCCGTTGAAACTCCGCATAAAACCCGGCGAGCTTCACGCCAAACGTCGTCGGCTCGGCATGAATGCCATGACTGCGCCCGATGGTCGGCGTCATCTTGAATTCGAAGGCACGCTTTTTCAGCGCCGCCAGCACCTTGTCCGTATCTTCGATCAACAAATCGGCGGCCCGCGTCAATTGCACCGCAAGACAGGTATCCAGCACATCCGACGACGTCATCCCCTGATGCACAAAGCGCGCCTCGTCGCCGATGAACTCCGCCAGATGCGTCAGGAAGGCGATGACATCGTGCTTGACTTCGCGCTCGATCGCATCAATGCGCGCCACATCGAACTTCGCAGCGCCACCCTTTTCCCAAATGGTAGCCGCCGCCGACTTCGGAATCACACCGAGCTCCGCCAAAGCATCCGCCGCATGCGCCTCAATCTCAAACCAGATGCGGAACTTGGTCTCAGGTGACCAAATCGCCACCATTTCCGGCCGTGAATAGCGTGGGATCATGCCACGGCCTTCAATGCGTCTTCCAAAATCGCCAACCCCTCATCTAACACCTTGTCTTCCACAGTTATCGGCACCAGCACCCGCACGCCATTGCCGTAAAGGCCGCAGGTCAATAATATCAGCCCGCGCTTCAACGCCTCACTCATTAACTTCTTCGTGCGCTCGCCATCGGGCTCCTGCGACCCGCGCGACGTCACGATATCAAACGCCACCATCGCGCCAAGTCCGCGAATATCATCCATCGGCGGCAAATCGTTGCGCATCGACATCTGCTTCAGCCGCGCTTTCAGCTTGTCGCCGAGAGCCACGCTCTTCTCGAGAATCTTCTCATCCTTGATGATCTCAACCACCGCCAAGCCTGCCGCACACGCCAGCGGATTTCCCGCATAGGTACCACCAAGCCCGCCCGCTTCCGGCGCATCCATGATACTTGCGCGCCCGATCACGCCCGACAGCGGCATCCCACCCGCAAGACTTTTGGCCGTCGTGATCAGATCAGGCTTCACGCCCGAGTGTTCAATCGCGAACAATCTCCCGGTGCGCGCGAACCCCGACTGGATTTCGTCGGCTATCAGCAAAATCCCGTGCCTGTCGCAAATCGAACGCAGCGTTCGCAGAAACTCAAACGGCGCCGTATAAAATCCGCCCTCTCCCTGCACCGGCTCAATGATGATCGCCGCAACCCTCGACGGTTCAAGATCGAACTTGAACAAATTGTCCAGTGCCGCAAGCGAATCCGCCGCCGTGTGGCCATGGCTCTCGACCGGAAAGGGCAGGCGATAGACACCCGCAGGCATGTCCCCGAAACCCGCCTTGTAAGGCACGACCTTGCCGGTCAAAGCCATCGTGTACATCGTGCGTCCGTGAAACGCGCCCGAGAAGCTGATCACCGCCGAACGCTTCGTCGCATAGCGCGCAATCTTCACCGCATTCTCGACCGCCTCGGCACCCGTCGAGAAAAAGAGCGTCTTCGCCGGTCCCTCAATCGGGGCCAGTGCGTTCAGCTTCTCGGCCAGCGTGATATAGCTTTCATAGGCGTTCACCTGAAACGCTGTGTGGATCGTCTGACCCAACGCAGTTTCAATCGCCTTGACGACCTTCGGATGCCGGTGCCCGGTATTCTGCACCCCGATCCCGCCAACAAAATCGATATAGCGCTTGCCCTCGACATCCCAAATCTCAGCATTCAAAGCCCGCGCCGCAAACACCGCATGCGCAGTATTCACCCCACGCGGCACAGCCGCCTGCCGGCGAGCAAGAAGTTCAGCATTCGTGGTCATGATCTATCCCTTTGCCAATTCACGCGCTTCGATTTCTTGGGCGCGTTTGAACGCCGGCCGTGCACTGGCGCGCTCAGCGAATTCGACAAACGCCGGACGCTTGTCGATCATGCCAAACTGCATGCCAAACCCCAGCGACGACCCGACATAGAGGTCGGCCACCGTAAACTGATCGCCAAACAACCACGGTCCGGGCGTCAACGCACCTTCAAGCGCCCCGAGTGCCCGGTCATAGTCGCCCCAGCCCGACTGAAAACTGTTGGCCGTGTGACCCATGCGCTTTTCCACCATCGCAGGCTCGATCGTCGTCGGCGAAAACATCAGCCATTGCAGGAAACGCCCGCGTCGTGGATCGGCCGGTAGCGGCGCCAATTTCGTTTGCGGAAACTTGTCGGCGACATAAAGTAAAATCGCCGCGGTCTCGCCAAAGCCTACGCCACCATCCTCAAACCCCGCAACTTTTCCCATCGGATTGATCGCCTTGAAGGCATCACTCGGGTGCCCCGGCGCGCGAATATTCACGCGCACCAGCTCATAAAGCTGCCCCACCTCTTCCATCATCCAAAGCGCGGTGAACGCGCGCGTCTGCGGGCAGTAATAGAGTTTCATGTTCCAATCCCGCCCATCGCCAGATACTTCATCTCCAAGAAATCCTCGATCCCATACTTCGACCCTTCACGGCCAATCCCGCTCTCCTTCATGCCGCCGAACGGCGCCACTTCGGTCGAGATGATCCCCTCATTGATGCCGACAATGCCGTACTCCAGCGCCTCCGCCACCCGCCACACCCGACCGATGTCGCGCGCATAGAAATAGGCAGCCAATCCATACTCAGTGTCGTTTGCCAGGCGCACCGCATCGGCCTCGCTCTTGAAGCGGAACAACGTCGCCACCGGACCAAAAATCTCTTCCTGCGCAATCGCCATCTGCGTGTTGACTTCGGTCATCACGGTGGGTTCAAAGAACGTGTGCCCCAGAGCGTGCCGCCTGCCGCCGGTCGCAATCTTCGCACCCTTCGACGTCGCGTCTTTGATCAGCCGCTCGACCTTCTCAACCGCTTCCATGTTGATCAGCGGGCCTTGCGTGATTCCATCACCCAAACCATCGCCAACCTTCAATCTGCCCACAGCCTTCGAAAGCTTCTCCGCAAACGCATCATAGACCTTGTCCTGCACGAACAGGCGATTCGCGCACACACACGTCTGACCCATATTGCGGAATTTCGACAGCATCGCGCCCGTGACCGCGCTATCCAGATCCGCGTCGTCAAACACAATGAACGGCGCATTGCCACCCAATTCAAGGGACACTTTCTTCACCGTCGAGGCACACTGGCGCATCAACAGCTTGCCGATCTCGGTTGAGCCCGTAAACGAAAACTTGCGCACCAGCGCATTACCCGTCATCTCCTGTCCGACCCGCGAGGAATGCTTCGTGGTGACGATATTGAATATTCCCTTTGGCAACCCAGCACGTTCGGCGAGCACGGCCAGCGCCAGTGCCGACAGCGGCGTTTCCGCCGGCGGCTTGATGATAATCGGGCAACCCGCCGCAAGGGCCGGCCCACACTTGCGCGTAATCATCGCATTGGGAAAATTCCATGGCGTAATCGCCGCCACAACGCCAATCGGTTGCTTCAAAACCAGAATGCGCCGACCGGCCTGCGTTTGCGGAATGATGTCGCCATAGATGCGCTTACCCTCTTCGGCGAACCACTCGATGAACGAAGCGCCATAAGCGACCTCCCCGCGCGACTCGGCCAAGGGCTTGCCTTGCTCGCTGGTCATAATGACGGCAAGGTCTTCGACATTCGCCATCATCAAGTCGAACCACTGGCGCAGCACTCCCGCACGCTCTTTCGCGGTTTTCGCAGCCCAGGCAGGCCACGCCGCATTGGCTTGCTCAATCGCGCGTCGCGTCTCGCCTTCCAAAAAATCCGGCACCCGCGCCAGAACCGCGCCTGACGCCGGATTGGTCACCTCGAACGTAACGCCAGAATCCGCCCCCACCCATTCCCCATTCACATAACACTGCTCGCGCAGAAGTTGTGGGTCTTTCAGGCGCATGGGATAAGTCTCCAAAGTTGATCGCACCCCCTTTTAGCCCTGCTCAATCAGCGGCGAAAGGTGGGCCTGCGTGACAAACGGGGGCAACCTATGCATGGTGCACCGCCATTTTGCGTAAATGCGCGATCCAACCAGGATGACTTCATGAATTTTGTTCGCCGAGCGTTCGTCTGCGCCTGTGTTATCGGCCTCTCCGCCTGCGCCACCATCGATGACATGATGCCATTTGGCTCGTCGAAGACGGGTGTAACGCCGCAAACCGCGACCTCGACCACGCCAGGCCTCGCGATCGACCGCAAGCCCGGTTATCCGCCTTACGCGATGATGAAGGGCACGGTACTGATTGCCCCGCACGGTGCCAAACGCACTGACTATTATTTCTGGCTCAACGAGAAGAACACCGAAAAGGTCGTGCGCTACCTCGAAGAGGAAAACAAATACACCAACGAAGCGATGGCGCACACATCTGAACTTCAGACAACACTGCGCGAAGAAATCAAGGCCAAAGCCTCTGCCGTTCAGGGAACGCCGCCGTTCAAGAACGAGGGCTATTGGTACTACGAGCGCTACGCCCCCGGCGCCGACTATCCCGTGATCGCCCGGCGCAAGGGCTCCCTCACCGCAGCGGAAGAAGTGTTGATTGATGGCGAAGTCGAAGGGCCTAAACACGATCAGTTCAAGGTCGGCAGCTACGCCTCATCGCCAGACGGGTCATACTTTGCCTACGCCGCTGATTTCACGGGCGACCGCTGGCACACGCTGATCATGCGCGACATGCGCACCGGCGCCGCGCTGAAAGATCAGATCAAATACGTAGGCGCAGACTTCGCTTTCGCCAACGACAACAAGACGCTGTTCTACCTCAAGCTTCAGTCAGGCACCGCGCGTGCCTATCGTCTGATGCGCCACGTCATCGGTACCGACCCGAAAACCGACAAGCAGGTGTTCGAGGAAAAGGACCAGCAATTCGAACTCTCGCTCGCAAAATCCAAAGGCGGAAAACTGCTTCTGCTCACCAGCGAGCAAACCAACACCAGCGAAGTACTCTTCGTCGACGCCTCCAAACCAGACGCGAAATGGGCATCGGTCAAGCCTCGCGCCAAAGGCGTGCTCTATCACGCCGATGAAGTAGCCGGCCTGTTCTACATCCGCACCAACCTCGACGCCCCCGACAGCCGCATCGTCACGGCGCAACTTGCACAGCCCGGTCAGTGGACCGAAATCGTGCCCACGCAGCGCGGCGTCTACATTGAGGCATTCGAAATTGTCAGCGGCGTCATCGCTCTCGATGAATGGGCGAACGGTTCCTCGCGTATCCGCTTGCACAACATAAAGTCCGGCTCCGAGTCGATTGTGCAACCTGATGCCGCTGCCGGACATATGTCGTTCTCCGACACCCATAATTTTCCCGCTCTGCGCAACACAAGTTCCAGCGCGACGTCATTGCGCTATGCCTTTTCCTCCCCGGTCAATCCTGATGTCATTTACGATCTCGATGTCGCAACCGGCACCAAAAAGGAAGTTCAGCGCATGGCTGTGCCGGGGTTCGCGCCAGGCGCGTACACCATCGAAAAACGCTTTGCGCCCGCGCCCGACGGCAGACAAATCCCGGTGACAATTGCCTACCATGGCGACAAGTTCGTATCCGGCAAAAATCCGGTTTTGCTTTACGGCTATGGCTCTTATGGATCGAGCAACGAGGCCGTATTCAAAACCCGCTGGCCAAGCCTGCTCGACCGCGGATTTGTACTGGCCTACGCACATGTGCGCGGCGGCCGCGAAATGGGCGAAGCCTGGTATCAGGAAGGCAAACTGCGCACCAAGAAAAACACCTTCACCGACTTCATTGCCGTCGCAGAACATCTGGGCAGCAAGGGCATTGCTGATCCCAAGCGCATCTTTGCCATGGGCCGCAGCGCCGGCGGCCTGCTCATGGGTGCCGTCGCCAACATGCGGCCCGAACTCTTCAAAGGCATCGTCGCCAACGTCCCATTCGTCGATGTCGTCACCACCATGCTTGACGACTCAATTCCGCTCACGACATTCGAATATGAGGAATGGGGCAATCCCGGCGACACCGGCGACTATGAATATATGCTGAGCTATTCGCCCTACGATCAGGTCGAGCGCCGCGCCTACCCGGCGATTCTGGTCACCACCGCCTACAACGACAGCCAGGTCGGCTACTACGAGCCTGCAAAATGGGTGGCAAAACTCCGGCGCTTGAAAACCGATCAGAACCACCTGGTCTTACGCACCAACATGACGGCAGGCCATGCCGGCGAAAGCGGCCGCTTCAGCGCCGTCGAGGAATCCGCCTTCATCAACGCCTTCCTCATCGACCAGGCAGGCCTCAATCCCGGAAACAAATCAGTCAAGGCCCAATAGAACGAGCGAAGGTTCTTACATCAAGCCAAGCTGCTTCAAACTCGCGTGCCCATTGCGCCCGATGATCAGATGATCGTGCACGGAGATCTCAAGTGTGCGCGCCGCTTCGACAATCTGTTTCGTCATCTCGACATCGCTTGACGACGGCGTCGGATCGCCGGAGGGATGGTTGTGAACCAGGATGATAGACGAGGCGCCGAGCTCGAGCGCGCGTTTGACCACTTCGCGCGGATAGACCGGCGCATGATCGACAGTGCCGCGGTTTTGAACCTCGTCTCTCAGCAGTTTGTTTTTGCGATCGAGAAACAGGATACGGAATTGCTCGGTCGTTTGACCGGCCATCGCGCTGGTGCAGTAGGCAACGACAGCGTGCCAAGAGGAGAGGACTTCGCGCTCCTTCATCTGTTGCTTTGAGGTGCGCCTGACGAACTGACCGATCAGGGCAATATGGTCGGCGGTCTTCTCGCCCACGTCCGGCAATAGCATCAAGCGTTCGCGGGACGCGGCGAAGAGTGCCGTGAGGTCGCCGCCAAACTCGTTGAGGATCGCCTTTGCGCGTTCCTTCACGTCTTCGCGCGGGATGACGGCGAAGAGCGCGAGTTCGACGAGTTCGTAGTCGGGTAATGTGTCGGCGCCTTCGCGGAAACGTTCGCGCAAGCGCTCACGGTGGCCAATGTAGTGCACGAGCGCTTCAGCTCCTTCGGCCAGCCCGCGCTTAGGCATGGGGCGGCTTGTGCAGGCCCGCAGCCGAGGTGGTGAAAACTTCGACGCCGGTGGACGTCACGCCTAAGCTGTGCTCGAACTGCGCTGACAAGGACCGGTCCTTTGTCACCGCCGTCCAACCGTCGGGCTTCAGCTTCACTTGCCACTTGCCCGCGTTGATCATGGGCTCGACCGTGAAGATCATGCCTTCCCGGAACGCCAAACCTTTTCCCGCCTGCCCATAGTGCAAAATATTCGGCGCATCGTGGAACACGCGCCCCAGTCCGTGGCCGCAGAAATCGCGCACCACCGAATAGGAATGCGCCTCCGCATAGGCCTGGATCGCATGCCCCAGATCGCCGGTGACGGCACCTGGCTTGACCGCAGCAATCCCGCGCATCATCGCTTCATAGGTCACGTCAACCAGGCGCCGGGCCTTCAGCGACACGTCGCCCGCGAGATACATCCGGCTCGTATCGCCGTGCCAGCCATCGACAATCGCCGTCACATCGATGTTCAGCGTGTCGCCGTCTTTGAGCTCCCGGTCGGAGGGAATGCCGTGGCACACCACATCGTTGATCGACGTGCAGCTGGAATGGCGATAGCCGCGATAGAAAATGGTCGCAGGAATTGCACCGTGATCGCCCATGAATTCATAGGCTAACCGGTCGATCTTGTCTGTCGTCACGCCCGGCACTACCTTGGCCGTCAGCATGTCGAGGCATTCTGCCGCCACACGGCCAGCCTTGCGCATGCCGGCAAAGGCTTCCGGTCCGTGCAGCTTGATGGCACCGCCGGAGCGTGAGGCCGAGGCCTCGGTTACATTATTATAGTTCATGTCACATCACGTTGTGCGGCGTTCCGCTTATCTGGCCACGATTGCCGATGCTAGTCAAACTTGCCTAACATGGTGTTGAGCTTATAGGAATAGCCCAGATTGATATGCCCAAAAATCCTCGCCAATCGACTTTCAACGCCACTGGCGCACGCATCGCCTATTTCGAATGGGGAGAGCGTGGCGCCCCGGCGGTACTGTTGATACACGCGACAGGATTTCATGCGCGCTGCTGGGACCAGACCGTGGCTCACCTCCCGCCAGACACCAATGTCATCGCTGTCGATTTGCGCGGCCATGGCCGCAGCGAAAAGACAGGACCGATTACGGATTGGACAGTGCCCGCCCAGGACATCAAGGAACTCGTAGCCCATTTGAATCTTCGCGACGCAATCGGCGCGGGCCATTCCATGGGCGGCCACACGCTGATTCAGGTGGCCGCCGCCCATCCCAGCGCCTTTAGGCGCTTGGTTCTTGTCGATCCCGTCATGATGCCCCCGGAATTTTACGATAACCCGGTTTTCATGTGGCCCGAAGAAACCGAGCATCCTGTTACCAAGCGCCGCAACGCCTGGGCTTCATGGCAAGACATGTTCGAGGCGTTCAAAAATAGAAACCCGTATTCGCTTTGGCGTCCCGAAGTGCTCGAAGATTATTGCCGCTTCGGCGTGGTACCAAAAGCGGACGGCAACGGTGTCGAGCTGGCATGTCCGCCCGCCATCGAAGGCTCGATCTACAAAGCCGCGGCCGGCCGCAATATTTATGGGTTGGCAAAGCAGATCGTCTGCCCCGTCATCGTTCTCCGCGCTCAGCAGCGCCCACCCGGTCAGCGCGATCCCAGGGATTACTCAGGCTCGCCAACCTGGGAAGGTCTTGCTGCAGTTTTTCGTCAAGGCCGTGACGTCTACCTTCCTCACCTGACGCACTTCATCCCGATGCAGGACCCCGGGCTGGTTGCGCGGTACATTGCGCAACCATGACAAACGCTCTTCCGGTCATTGACATCTCTTCATTTCTTGAATCGGGTCATGAAACCCTGCACGCCCGTGTGGCAAGCCAGATCGAATCTGCGTGCCGCGACACCGGGTTTTTCTACATCACAGATCATGGCATCGATGCGAACACATTCATCGACATAGACCGCGCCAGCCGCAAGTTCTTCTGTTTGCCCGAAGCGGAAAAAATGCAGATCGCGATGTCTCATGCCGGCCGCGCCTGGCGCGGCTTCTTCCCCGTTGGCGGAGAGCTCACCTCAGG
Source organism: Rhodobiaceae bacterium (assembly GCA_009885515.1). Taxonomy (GTDB): domain Bacteria; phylum Pseudomonadota; class Alphaproteobacteria; order Micropepsales; family Micropepsaceae; genus SZUA-430. The sequence goes on from VFKO01000416.1 coordinate 9,784, forward strand.
CAAGCCCGACCTGAAAGAAGGCGTCTATTTCGGCACCGAACTCGGGCCCCACGACGCGCGCGTGAAGGCGGGCATCCCCATGCACGGCGCAAACCTTTGGCCCAGCGCCGTGCCGGAATTGCAATCGGCCGTGCTTGATTTCATGGTTGCCACCACCCGCGCCGCGCGCGCCGTTATGCGCGGCATGGCGTTGAGCTTGGGACTGGACCAGGGCTACTTCGAAACTACCTACACCGCCGATCCCACTGTACTCTTCCGCGTGTTCCATTACCCGCCAGCGCGCGCTGTTGACGGCGAGTGGGGCGTCGGCGAACACACCGA
>VFKO01000339.1 GCA_009885515.1 Rhodobiaceae bacterium
AGCCGCTCATTTCGCAAGAGCGGGGCATTTTACCGGGCAACATCAATCCCAGTGTCATGGACGCCGGATCGCCGCTGCAATGCGTGCCGTTTGCCCGCACGGAATCAGGAATCGAAATCCGCGGAAATGCCAACAGGTGGTGGCAGCTTGCGGCCGGCAAATATCAGCGCTCGAAACGGCCGGAAGCGGGCTCGGTGCTGGTCATGCGGGGGTACAAGACGGCCCGCCGCGGCCACGTCGCTGTTGTGAAGAAGATCCTTGATAACCGGACCATCGTGGTCGATCACGCAAATTGGGGCAATGACGGGCGGATCTACCTCCAGGCCCCTATCCGGGACCTCAGCCCCAAGAACGACTGGAGCCGGGTGCAAGTCTGGTACACGCCGTCACAGCAATGGGGCCGGCGCATCTATAAGGCCAAAGGCTTCATTCTGCCCACTTCGGCTGTCGCGGGTGGCGCTGGCGACAAGGCTTTGAGCATGGTTTCCGGAATCAACTAATTCCGTCGCTTTGGCACCACGCTGATTTCCGGCGGCTTTGGGCGGCGCAAGCGATAAGCGCCATCGGCAGCCGGATTACGCGGACGGCTCTGCCCATTATTGCCATTAACTCGCTCGGGGCGTCTGCCACGACTATTTCGGTTCTGAGCGCACTGGCGATGGCGCCGGGCGTTGTGATCGCGCTGTTTGCCTCTGGCTTCATCGACCGAACGCGTAAACGTCCGCTTTTGATCGCGATGGATTTGGCGCGCGCGGTTTTGCTGCTCTCGCTTCCTGTGGCGGCATGGTTCGGCGTGTTGACGATGGGGCATCTGATTGTCATCGCGACATTGACCGGTGCGGCGACGGCGATATTTTTGATCGCCGAGGCGGCGTACCTGCCGCGCCTGGTTGATACGCCTGACATTGTCGAGGGCAACACGAAGCTGCAGGTCACCGAAGCGGTTGCCGAGATCGCGGGGCCGAGCGCGGCCGGGTTCCTGATCCGGGCGCTCACGGCGCCGGTGGCTGTGATCGCAGATGCGCTGAGTTTTATCTGGTCGGCCTGGTGGCTGATGCAGATCCGGTCGGACGAAACCGTTGCCCCGCCGTCCGTGATCTCACACCCACTGGCTGACGTCGCTCGCGGGTGGCGGGCCTGCCGCGATCATCGAATTGTATTTCCGCTGTTGCTGGCGCAAGGCTCATTTGGCGTTTTCGGCGGGTTCTTTGCCGCCATCTACATGATCTTTACGCTTCGAACTCTTGGATTGGACGAGGCGACGGTGGGCCTGATCATCGGCGCAGGCGGCGTTGGTGCCTTGTGGGGAGCGGCGGCAGCGGGTGCGCTCTCACGTGTTCTGGGTTACGGGCGGGCCATCATTTTGTGTCTGGGTGCATGGATGATGGCGAGCATTCTTATTCCGACTGCGGAAGGACAAGGTCAATTGACGATCCCCTTCCTGGTAGGTCAACAATTGATTGGCGATGGATTCTTGTCGGCTTATTTGATTCTGGCAGTGAGCGTTCGTCAGACGGCTTTGCCTGTTGATGTGCAGGCGCGCGCAGGCGCGACGTTTCAGCTCGTGGGCGGGCTTGCTCTCCCGGCCGGTGCGCTGATCGCCGGTCCACTCGCCGAGATTGTGGGAACGGGTGCAGTCCTTTGGATTGCCATCGCGGGATCGCTGATGCCTTTGCTGATTCTGTCGATGTCGCCCCTGTGGCATTTGAAAAAACTTGAGGATTCAAGGCCCTTCACGTGACCGGCGCTACTTGACCCCGGCGCAGCGTCCCCTCACATTCCACATCCGAATGCGCCGGTGCTTTTGTTCCCATTTGGCCGCACCCGTACCTTCTCAGGCCTTCACTTTCACCAAAGGACGATCATCATGTCACCTAGTCGCTTTGTGCGGCGCTCTTTGTCAGCGATGTTGTTCGCCGTCGTGCTCACCGCGTGCGGCAGCTCGACGAGCACACCACCCGTCGATGCCAAGCAAGTGCAGCAACGCCTGGATCAGTTTGTGTCTGCGGTTACGCAGGTTCAGCCTGGCTCTGAATTCTCCGCCAAGGCAGATGGTGCTGCAAAGGTTGAAACGACTAGCGACGGGACTGTCACCGGCACGTTGCCGCGCCTGACATTCACGACCAAGGAAGGCAACGTTGCCGTTTTGGATCCGATCAGCATCAGCTTTGCAAATGGCGGAGACGGCTTGATCAATATCGACGCGAAAATTCCAAACTCTTTTGCAATCAAAGACAAAACCGGCAAGGTCACTGGCCAGGTCAAGATAGGCAGCCAAACTTTCAAGGGTGTTTGGGTCGATAAACTGCAAACTCTCAACAATGTTGAAATGCGGCTCTCTGACCTGATGATCGATTCGGCAACTGAAGGCGGTGACGGCAAAGTTGCCGAGATCGCATTGACCGGCATGCTCGACGCGAAAGGCGGCGGCCTTTATGACGGCAAGTACGCTATGACGATGTCAGGCTTTGCTGTCGACGATCCGGCACAAGAAACGTCGATGAAGATGGATACGCTGAGTGTCGTCAGCACCATCAAGGGCGCAAAACTTGAGGATTGGGCGAAGGCGGCGAAAGAAGCCGGCTACACTCTGGCCAATCCAGAACTGTTCAAGGCTTATACAGGCGGCACATTGGATCCCAAAATGATCGCGTTCCTGAAGCGCATGCCTGAATTCATGGGCAATGTCGATTATGTGTATTCGATCAACGGCGTCGAGGCGACACAGGCTGGCAAACGCTCTTTTGGATTGAAGACCATGTCCATAGGCTTAGGCGCATCTGCGGATGGGCAAGGCACGACAAAAATTCGCATGAGCTTGAGGGCCGGCGGACTTGCAACCAAAGCAGACGAGCCGATGCTGCCTCCGGAAGCAGATGTTCAAAACGCTACGCTTGAGATCGATGCTTCAGGCGTACCTGGAAAGAAGCTGTGGGACATTTACATGGATGCGCTGCCGCAACTTCAGGCCGAAGCTGCGAAAGTTGCCAGTGAAAGCACATCTGCAACCGGTGATGCGACATCGGCGGGGGCAAATGCATTGCAGGAAGTCGGGACCGAACTTTCCGGAAAATTCATGGAAGTCATGACGGCCGCGAAGCTTTCCATCGCTCTCAATCAGCTGAATATGGTGACGCCGACTGCCAAATTGACGGGTAAAGGGGCGGCAACGTATTTGCCGGCGGAAAGCATGTTGCCTGAAGGCAAAGTTTCGTTGCGCTTTACCGGCATTGATGCGCTGGCAAAAGCGATGGAAAAGCGTGGCCCCAAAGACGAGATGGCTCAGCAGATCATGGGAATGGTTGCGGCGGTGCGAGCAATGGGCAAGCCAGATGCGACGTCCAGTGCAGCTGACCGGGCTTATGTTATCGATATTGTGTTCACGAAAAATGGAACAGTGTCGGCGAACGGCCAGAAAATGCTCTGAGGCCCGCTCGACGCGCCAATGTTTTTTCGGGCCCGGAAAATTCCGGGCCCGATTTGCTTCAAGCCGTGGGCAATGCCCCGCGCTCTGCTGTCAGAATCGCATCGATTAGACGCAAAATTTCGGACAGGTCATCGACGATTGTGCGAACCCTGCGCGCGTCGGCAAGTGGCGAAAACATGGACCCAATCTCAAATTTGTCGCCGCCTTCAACGGCAATCAACAGATTACCTTCGATGAACGCACACCTCAGATTTTTGCCTTTGAACCGGGATTCGAGTTCCAGCAAACGCTCCATGAAAACGGGGTGCAGCAGGTAACGGGCTTCGACCTGATCATTGGAGTAGACTTCGAAGGCTTTTTCCAGGCGGCTGTCATTCAGGCCAACGCGGGCAAGACTGGACGACCAACGTTCCAGAAAATTGAACATTCCTGCGTCGCGCCGGACAATGGTGAGCCCAAGAAACTGTTTGGGAAATGCAATCTGGATCAATTGACCGCGAAAAACGGTGACCCATCTCGTGCTTTTGTTGCTTCTGACTTTTCGCTCAAGATGGCCATCGCAAAATGCGAATGCGCAACCGTGATGGTAGCCGCCAAAACGATCATGGTAATCGGATCGATCACAGGGCGGCAAGAGCGATAACTCATTGAACTTGGGCAGCGCTTCGGGTGTGAAACCCGAATACTCGTACTCACAACCGATTGCCTGTGAAATCGCCGACAATGAGTCTATTTTTGCGGCAGCGGCGACCTTGTTGATTGGCTCGAAGGCATACCAATACACCGCGCCAAAACTCAAACAACCGACAATGATGACAGCATCCACACCGAAAACACTGAATGAAACTCCGGTGATGCCGAATGCCACAACTGTGCCTAAGCTACTGCGCCACACGCATGTCGTTACCGCCTTTTGCCGCTCGCCCTCGCGAGCCTTTAACAAGGGTTCAACACGGTGAGCGTAGAGTTGCGTGAAGGCCTCGTCGTCGAGATTAACGAGATCAAGCGTCGCCGCACTTATTTTTTTGGACATCCAAGGTTATCCTGCAGATCGGTCGCCCAAAAGAGTGAAAACGGACTTCACAACGCAGGGCTTCAAGGCGCCAATCCAATAGCAAAGCTCGGCTGGATGATCGATTGGCCAGATTGCGTAGTCGGCAGCTTTGCCAAACTCCAGCGTGCCGGTTTCATTCGCGAGGCCAAGCGCAAGTGCGGCGTTTCTGGTGACGCCTGCGAGTGCCTCTTCCGGCGTCAGACCAAACAAGGTGCACGCCATCGACATCGTGGTCAGCAACGATGTGATCGGTGATGTGCCGGGATTGCAATCGGTGGCAACCGCTATGGGCACTTTGTAGCGGCGGAGGGCCTCGACCGGCGGCAGTTTTGATTCGCGCAGCACATAGAAGGCAGCCGGCAACAACACGGCTGAAGTGTTTGACTTGGCCATTTCGGCAACGCCGACTTCGTCTGTGTATTCGAGATGACCGGCAGAAAGCGCACCGAACCTAGCGGCGAGGGCTGCGCCGTGCGTGTTGGATAACTGATCGGCGTGGAGTTTGATTCTAAATCCCAGTGCTGTCGCTGCTGTGAAAAAACTTTCGGTTTCCTGTGGCGTGAAGGCGATCCCCTCACAAAAAGCATCTACGGCGCCAGCGAGTTTCTGCTCTGCTACTGCTTGCAACACCGGTCCGCTCATTTCAGCGATGAAGGCCGCTCGACGATTGGCCTGATCGGGCGGCATGGCGTGAAGACCGAGATA
>VFKO01000191.1 GCA_009885515.1 Rhodobiaceae bacterium
GCTTTTTACCGGCCTGCTCCTCTGTCGCCACCGGCAAGGGCGGCACCCGGACTTTCTGCCCTTTGCCCACCCTGTGACTAGCCTTTACCCGCGCACCATCGACGCGCACCTGGCCAGTGCGCAGCAACTTTTCCAGACTGCCATGCGTCAATTGCGGAAAGTGACGCGAAAACCAGCGATCCAGCCGCACACCGTCTTCGTCGGCCTTGATAACCCGCTGCACAACGCCGCTCATGAGGAAAATGCCCGCACCAGATAAAGTCCCAAGAAAAGCGCCACAACGGAGCCGCCAACCGACCCCGTGACATAGAGCATCGCGCCCATCATGTCCCCGCGCTCAGTTAGCACAGCCATATCCAGAGCAAAGGCCGAAAACGTCGTAAATCCGCCCAAAACCCCGGTCATGAGAAACGCCTTGCCTTCCGCGTTCATCGGCCAGCTTTGCAGCGCGAACTCGGCCATCAGACCCATCGCGAAGCAGCCAACCACATTAACAAGCAGAATACCCCAAGGAAACGTAGGTCCAAAAGCCTGAGTAATCTGTGCCGCAAGCACATACCGGCACACGGCGCCAATGGCGCCTCCAGCCGCAATTGAAAGGACCATACTCATGGCTCGCGGGCCTTCGTTCCACGCAAATCGACCCAGCGGTCGAGCCGGTCCTTGATCTCATTCTCCAGACCATACGTCGTAGGACGGTAGTAGCGCTCACGCGGCATCTCGTCGGGGAAGTAGTTCTGGCCGGAGAAACCTTCCGGCGTGTCCGGGTCATAGACGTAGGCCTTGCCGTAGCCCAGATCCTTCATCAGCCGTGTTGGCGCATTCAGAATGTGCAGCGGCGGGCTGAGTGAACCGGTCCGCGCCGCAGCCTCCTTCGCTGCCCCGAACGCCGAATAGGCAGCATTCGATTTTGGTGCGGTTGCTACATAGAGCACAGCCTGTGCAATTGCGAGCTCGCCTTCGGGCGAACCCAGAAAGTCAAACGCGTCTTTTGCAGCGATAGTCACAGCCAGCGCCTGCGGGTCCGCCAACCCGATATCTTCCACCGCCATGCGCACGACACGCCGCGCGATGTAGAGCGGCTCCTCCCCGCCGGCCAACATACGTGCCAACCAATAGAGCGCCGCATCAGGGTCCGACCCGCGCACGGATTTGTGCAGGGCACTGATCAGATTGTAGTGCCCTTCCCTGCCCTTGTCGTAGATAGGCGCGCGTTTCTGCACCGCCAGCGCGAGCTCCGCCGTGGTCAGTGGCTTGACAGATTTCTGGGACAATACCTGCTCGACCAGGTTCAAAAGAAAACGCCCATCGCCATCGGCCATGGCTTTCAATGCGGTCCGCGCGTCGTCATCGAGGGGCAGCGCTTGCTTGGTCAGCGCTTCGGCGCGTTGCAGCAGTTGCTCCAAATGATCTATTGTCAACCGATTGAGAACCAAAACCTGCGCCCGCGACAACACCGCCGCGTTAAGTTCAAAACTGGGATTTTCAGTTGTTGCACCCACAAGCGTGATCGTGCCGTCTTCCATCACCGGCAGAAACGAATCCTGTTGCGCACGATTGAAACGGTGAACCTCATCAACAAACAGCAACGTGCCCTTCCCTTGAGACCGCCGCGCCCGCGCCATCTCAAAGACCTTGCGCAGTTCAGCCACGCCCGAAAATATCGCCGACAATTGCTCAAAGTGAAGCTTGACACCTTGGCTCAACAGCCTGGCAATCGTGGTCTTTCCCGTCCCCGGTGGCCCCCACAAAATGAGTGAAGTCAATCGGCCCGCGGCAATCATTCGCCCAATCACACCTTCAGCGCCCAGCAGATGATCCTGGCCAACCACTTCGCTCAACGACTTGGGGCGCAACCTGTCCGCCAACGGGCGTGGTCCTGCATCTTCATCCAGTCCCGCCGCTGAGAAGAGGTCGCTCAGATCCCTATCCTTCGATGGAAAGTTTCAGGATTTGTCCATTCCGCTTCAGACTGACGATCCACACGGCAGGTCTCGAACTCAAGGCACTTTGCAACGCATCGACAGAAACGATCTTTCGTTCATTGATCGTCAGAACAACGTCGCCGGGCAAAAAGCCCAAGCGCGCCGCGATCGATGCACGGGACAGTTCGATAATCATCACACCGTTCGTAATGTCCGATCCGATTTCGTCGGCAAAAGCCGGCGACATGTTTGCAACCTTTGTGCCCTGCAACGGATTGCGCCCATTGATAGCGGTGATGTCACGAGGTATCGTTTCCGGTGCACGCACCAGACGCACCACCGCCGTGCCATACTGGCCGTTGCGAAGATAGGTCAGCGCCACAGTGCTGCCCACACCCTTCGTCGTCGTGCGGAAGTTCAACGACTGTTGATCGTCAACCGCGAAATCGTCAACCTTTGTAATCACGTCGCCACTGACGATGCCGGCCTGCGCCGCGGGACTGGCTGGGTTCACCTCATTGACCAGCACGCCCATCGGGCGCTCAAGATCGAGTGAATCCGCAAGGGCAGCCGTCACGGTCTGCGTAGAAAGTCCAAGCCACGGACGCGCAATCGTCTTGCTGCCGCTCATCGCGGTGTTCACGATGGTTTTGACCATATTTGCCGGGATGGCAAAGCCGATACCAACGCTTCCGCCCGACTGCGAGTAGATGGCGGTATTGATCCCGATCAATTCACCACCCACCGTGACCAGCGCGCCACCCGAGTTGCCCCGGTTGATGGAGGCATCGGTTTGAATGAAGAACTGATAATCGGAGACACCCGCCCGCGTCCGCGCAAGTGCAGAGATAATGCCCTGCGTCACTGATTGGCCGACACCGAAGGGATTGCCGATCGCCAGCACAATGTCACCTACTTCCGCGTCGTCACTGTTGTGAAACGCCAGCGTCGGCAGCGCCTTGCCGGCGGTATTGACCCGCAACACCGCCACATCGGTTCGCTCATCAGCCAGCAACACCTTGGCTTCAAACTCGCGCCGGTCAGCCATCACGACCACGATTTCGTCCGCGCCCGCAATCACGTGATTGTTGGTCACGATAACCCCGTCAGACCGCACGATCACACCCGAGCCCAGAGACCCTTGCGTCTGTTCCCGCCCACGAAAAAACCGCCCAAAAAGCGGATCGTCGGCAAATGGGTTCCGGATCTTGCGCTTCGTATAAATGTTGACAACGGCCGGTGCCGTCTTGCGCACGACCGGCGCAAACGACAACTGCATCTGCGTTGAAGATTCAGGGACCAGGCGCGCCGGAGCGGCCAGCCCCGGTCCGGCAAAACTCAGAGTCCACGTTGCAACGGCAAACAAAATCTTCGTTGATCTACGCATGACAAATCCATCCCACCATTACATTGACCAAACACCACTGGCATTACCACGATAGCCGATGGCTTTGTACGCCGCATCCACCAGCGATTGCCCTCGCTCGTTCAACAGCAGCCCAAGCCCCATCTGGTTCATCGTATAGCCAAAACTCATCCGGCACTCGGGATCGGCAAAACCGATCGAGCCGCCGACGCCGACGTGCCCGAAGGCGGCGTCGGACAGAATGCAGCTGGCGCCGTCCAGTCCGCCCAAGTGCCGGTTGTCCATGGATTTCATGTACCCCAACGAAAAGCGCGTCGGAATGACCAGGCTTGCGTCCTGGTGCGTGCCCACGGAGACCCTGCCCATGCGGTTCAGCGTGTCTTGTCCGACCAGGCGCACACCGTTCAGGCTCCCGCCATTGGCAAGCGGCGCATAAAGTCCAGCAAGGCCGCGTGCATTGGTGATCCCGTTTGCCGCACCGATTTCCGCCGCATGACCTTCCCGTGAATTTGGATCAAACGCCATGAAATCACGCAGGACGAAATGCGCTGGCGACGCATTGTCCAACATTGCCTTCTGAAAAAAACGCGTCTGCATGGCTTCAACAGTAGGCGCGGCCGGCAGCATCGCCGCCACGCGGTGCTCTTGGCTTTCAGGCAACCCTATCCAGAACTCCAATCCCAATGGCTTGGCAATCTCATCCGCAAAGAATTTGCCCATGCGCTTTTTCGCGGCGCGATGGACGAGCTCGCCTACCGTCCACGACATGGTCACTACTTGATAGCCGTTGCGCGTGCCCGGCTCCCAGAACGGTGCCTCCCTGGCGACCACCTCAACCATATGTTGATAGTCCAGGAACGCACCCGGCTTTTGTACTTCACGAATGTGCGGCACCCCGACACTGTGGTCCAAAGTCATGACCACCAAGGCTGCCTCTTTGCCGTTCTGCCCGAACTCCGGCCAGTACTTCGTCACCCGCGCATCAAGATCGAGTTCGCCGCGATCTGCCAGCATGTGAGCGCACAGCGCCATGCCGCCTTTGGTCGATGAGAAAATAATCGACACCGTGTCCTTGTCCCACGCGTCTCCACCGGGCGATTTCTGGCCGCCCCACAGATCGACGACTTGTTTGCCCTCCAGCGTGATGGCGCAACTGGCACCCACTTCACCATGCGCTTCAAAGTTCGTGGCAAACGCATCAACAAGTCCAGCGAACTTCGGATCGCAGGTCCCTTCGACGTTTCCAGCTTTGGTCTTGAGCGAAATTTTCTGCATCATCATCGTCCCGATTTAAGATTCAATCTTGTCAAAATTCCGGTCGCGGCTGATCCGAAAAAAAAGGGGCGGCCCACAAGCCACCCCAAACTTTCGAACCTCTGCATGTGCAACCTTAGGCGTTGGCGCCGTCGGCCTTGGCCGGGACGGGGCCGGAGTCTTTGCCTTTGGCCGTCACATCGCGATCCACAAACTCGATCACCGCCATCGGGGCGGCATCGCCATGTCGAAAGCCTGCTTTCAGCACCCTGATATATCCGCCCATGCGCGTCGCATAGCGGCTGGCCAACACGTCGAACAATTTCGCGACGGTCGTCGTGTCATTGCGCAGCTGAGCCAAGGCTTGCCGACGCGCATGCAAGTTGGTTTTGCCGCGTTTGCCCAAAGTCACCAACTGCTCCACGATCGGGCGCAGCTCTTTGGCCTTGGGCAGAGTGGTCGTGATCTGCTCATGCTTGATCAGAGCTGTCGCCATATTGACGAACAGAGCCTTGCGGTGGCTGCTGGTGCGGTTGAGCTTTCTGCCCGCTGATCCGTGACGCATGGTAGATGTTCCCTAATGTCTCAATATTGATCTTCGAACTTGCGCGCCAGATCTTCGATGTTTTCAGGCGGCCATCCGGGTACTTCCATACCTAGATGCAAGCCCATCGACGCCAGCACTTCCTTGATCTCGTTCAGCGACTTGCGGCCGAAATTCGGCGTCCGCAGCATTTCCGCTTCGGTCTTCTGGATGAGATCGCCGATGTAAACAATGTTGTCGTTCTTCAGGCAGTTTGCCGAGCGGACCGACAGTTCCAGCTCGTCCACCTTCTTCAAGAGCGCCGGATTGAACGGCAGATCGGTCTTCTGCTCTTCAACTTTCTTTTCGCGCGGCTCTTCGAAGTTGATGAAGATCTGCAATTGATCCTGCAAAATGCGCGCCGCATATGCGACCGAATTTTCCGGCGACACCGCACCGTTCGTTTCAACCGTCAGTGTCAGCTTGTCGTAATCCAGGATCTGGCC
>VFKO01000025.1 GCA_009885515.1 Rhodobiaceae bacterium
CGGTTGAACGGATCGGAGTCCTTGGCCATCAGAAAGGCGCGGTCTTCAGAACTCAACCCTGTTTCGAATTTGACCGGTGCAGAAAATCCACGCCCGATCGAAGGCACTGCGGGCTCGCTCACACCCGCAAGCCTGAACGTCTGCTTTTGCGCGCGCAGGTTCAGCACCTGCGTCGTCGCCGCAACGCCGCCCTCCAGGGAGGTTGCGATATCCTTGCCGCTGTTGCGCCCAACCAGGCCAACCGATACCGGAATATGCATCGGCATTTTTTCACTTTGGCCCGGCGTTGCCGCCAGCACTTGCTCCAGGATCAGTTCATAGGTTTTCGTCGTCGCATCATAGCGTCCCTGCGCTTTGACCTGCGGCGTGCCGGCTTGCGAATACCACAGCTTGAATTGGCCAAGGTCCGCACCGTTCGCATCTTCCATCGCCTTGACAAAGTCATCGCAGGTCGAGGCCGTGCCGTCGTGCCGGGAAAAATAGAAATCTGAGCCCTTGCGGAATCCCTCCGCGCCCAGGATCGTGCGCATCATCCGGCAAAGCTCGGCGCCCTTCTCGTAAACTGTCGCCGTATAGAAATTGTCGATCGTCAGATACTGATCGGGCCGCACCGGGTGGGCCAGGGGACCCGCATCTTCCTGGAACTGGCGCATCCGCAAGGCACGCACATCACCGATGCGCTCCACCGCCTCCGAACGCATATCGGCCGAAAACGACTGATCACGGAAAACGGTAAAGCCTTCCTTCAGCGACAATTGAAACCAGTCGCGGCAGGTCACCCGGTTGCCGGACCAATTGTGAAAATACTCGTGGCCGACCACCGCTTCGATCAGATCATAATCAGTATCGGTCGCCGTATCGGGGCGGGCGAGTATGAGCTTGTCGTTGAAGATATTAAGGCCCTTGTTTTCCATCGCGCCGAAATTGAAGGCGCCGACGGCTACAATGTTGAACACGTCGAGATCGTATTCACGCCCGAACGCATCCTCGTCCCACTTCATCGAGCGCTTCAACGCCCCCATCGCGAAATCGACCTTGTCCTCGTTGCCGTGGGTGACGTAAATGCCAAGCGTCACCCGCCGCCCGGACATGGTGACGAAGTGATCTCCCACATGGGCCAGATCGCCACCCACAAGCGCAAACAAATAAGCGGGCTTGGGGAACGGATCGTCCCACTCCGTCATGTGCCGCCCGCCCGGCAAAGCCGCCGAGCCGCACGGATTGCCATTCGACAGCAACACCGGAAACCGCGCCCGATCGCCGATCAGCCGCACCCGGTAAGACGACATGTTGTCGGGCCGGTCGAGCGAATAGGTAATGCGCCGGAACCCTTCCGCCTCGCATTGCGTGCAAAACATGCCGTCCGACATATAGAGTCCTGACAACGCCGTGTTGGCCTTCGGATTGATCTCAACTGCTGTGTCGAGGCGAAACCGGGTCGCGGGCGGATTTGTGATTGTCAGCGTATGCGAAGTCACTTCATAGGCACTCGCGGGCAACGTCTGACCGTCAAGCTTGACGTCGAGCAACTTCAGCCCTTCGCCGTCAAGCACCAACGGCCCGCCGCGTTCGCCCTGCCGTTCCACATGCAGTGTCGCGAACACTTTGGTGGCCGTTTCATCCAGATGAAACTCCAGCTCCGTCCGCGTCACACGGTACGGCGAGGGCGTGTAGTCTTTCCGCTGAATGGCAACAGGGTGTTCAGTTTTCATCGAGGCGAGCCTTTAGGAATGGA
>VFKO01000256.1 GCA_009885515.1 Rhodobiaceae bacterium
CATCGCCACTCAGGCCAAAGCTTGCGATGTTGGCAAAATGACGTGTCCCCGACTTGCCATCCGCCGTGACAAAACTCAATCGGCCAATATCGATATGCCGCACGCGGCCGTCGGCGATGCGCGCCAGTGAGGCGTCAACCCCGGCCTCTATACCGAAAGTCTTGCGGAAATCGCCACCCGTCCCCAAGTTCAGCAGCGCGAACTCAGCCTCGGGGTTGATCGCTTCCCCCTCATGAAAAAATCCGTTCACCACCTCGTTGATTGTACCGTCACCGCCAACGGCTACAATCCGCTCATAACCATCCAAAAGCGCATGCGAAGTAATGCGGGCCGCATCCATCGGTCCGTGAGTCAGCGAAACGGTCAGCGGGCCGGTCACATCGGCGAGCTTGCGCGCAATCTCCTGCGCATCACGGCCCGTCTTGCCCCCCGCCGATCGGGGATTGATAACTGCGAGTGTTTTCATCGCGGCGCTGACAGCGCGTTGTAGCGCCAGTTCAACGAGGCAATTTGGCGTTGCCGCTCAACTTCGCTCCACCGAAGTTCGCCACTCATGATCTGCGCAATGTCGTTCACAGCGTTGTGCTCCAGGGGACCCAGTGTCCCAAGCCCCGTTCTGCGAAATACCACATCTTCCAGAGTCAGCGCCATTTCCGAGCGTACGGCGAAGACAACCTGAGCTGCAATATCGGGTAAGCGTTGAGACACACAGCGCAGCAGGGACTTGTCATCTTTTGCCCCCGCCAAAAGCTCATCCGCCATCGCCCCATAGTTGCGTGCAAGATTGGAAACTGTGGACGCCGCCAATTCCGGATGCTTTGCGGCCAATGCGTCCACCTTGAGCGTGAACCGCCCGGCAGCACCGGGCAACGGCGCCTCCCCGGTGTCGCAAGCCCTGTGCTTGGCCTTCAACTTGCGCCCGATCAGATCGACACATTTCTCTGCAACTTCGCGCGAGGTCGTCCATTTGCCGCCGATGGTCGACAGCAAATTCGGCGTACCGCCTTCCGCGCCGTGATCGACAATCTCGGCCTTTCGACTTGC
>VFKO01000598.1 GCA_009885515.1 Rhodobiaceae bacterium
GCGGCACATCGAGATCCAGCAACTCGCGCACCAAAATCATGTGCCCGGTTGACGAAACCGGAAGAAACTCGGTCACCCCTTCAACCAGGGCCAGAATGACAGCAGATACAATCTTCCAAAGCAGTTCCATGAAGCGCCAAATTCAGCCTGAAGGGGAAAGGGGACGGGACCGTACATGACGAATTTCCGCCGCACAAATCTTCGGACGGATGAACGCAGGTTTTCACTAATAGGACCAAATCGGAACTAATATTGTGAAATCTGTGAGAAAATTTAACGCAGGCCCAACAAATAGTCAGAATTTAGGTAATGTATTCTGTCATAATTCGCAACTTCGCTCTTGCGGCACAACTTTCAGTCTGTGTATGGCCTCTTTTCGCAGGATTATTACGGGCACAGGCAATGGCCGAAAACAAACTACTTCGCTTTGTCACGATTTCCCGGCAAATGCCGGAAAAGCGGCCTCCGCTTGCGCGTTCCAAGGACTTCGACGAGATTTTTCAAGAGTATGCCTCTAGGAAAGCAGAGGAACAGGCCGGCCGCTGTTCTCAATGCGGTGTACCCTTTTGCCAGGTCCATTGCCCACTGCAAAACAACATTCCTGACTGGCTGAAGATGACGGCCGAAGGCCGCCTTGAAGAAGCCTATGAGCTTTCTCAAGCCACCAACAACATGCCCGAAGTCTGCGGACGTATCTGCCCGCAAGACCGCCTGTGCGAAGGCAGTTGCGTTATCGAACAATCAGGCCACGGCACCGTTACCATTGGTGCCGTCGAAAAATACATCACCGACACAGCGTGGGAGCGCGGTTGGGTCAAACCGATCAAGCCCGCGCGTGAACTCGGACGCTCCATTGGCATCATTGGCGCCGGACCCGCAGGGCTTGCGGCCGCCGAACAACTGCGCCTGAAGGGCTACGCCGTCACGATATATGATCGCTATGATCGGGCGGGCGGCCTGCTGATTTACGGCATACCGAACTTCAAGCTTGAGAAAGATATCGTCGAGCGTCGCACCAAACGCCTCATCGCCGGTGCCATCGAAATCAAATTGAACACCGAAATCGGAAAAACGATCACGCTCGCAAAATTACGAAAGCAGCATGACGCCGTTCTTCTGGCAACCGGCGTCTACAAAGCGCGTGACATGGCGGCCCCCGGCATCGGTCTGGCGGGCATCGTTCCGGCATTGCAATATCTCACGGCCTCAAACCGCATATGCCTTGCCGACAAAGTGAAGGAGTTCGACAACGGCACCCTGAACGCCGAGGGCCGCAACGTCGTTGTTATCGGTGGCGGCGACACTGCGATGGACTGCGTTCGCACGGCGGTTCGCCAGGGCGCAAAGTCCGTCACCTGCCTCTACCGCCGCGATCGTGAAAACATGCCGGGGTCCCTGCGCGAGGTCTCTCACGCCGAAGAAGAAGGTGTGGTGTTCTCATGGCTCGGTGTCCCCAGAGCCTTTCTCGGTGACAAACTTATCACCGGTGTGCGCGCCACGCGCATGCGCCTGGGCGCCGCCGACTCCAGCGGCCGCCAGACCCCTGAAGAAATCGCGGGCAGTGACTTCACGCTTCAAGCCGATCTTGTAATCATGGCGCTGGGCTTCGATCCCGAAGACATGCATGCGGCCTTCGGCGAGAAGGACCTGGCTCTGACCAAATGGGGCACGGTGAAAATCGACAATCGCACCATGATGACCTCAATCCCTGGCATCTTTGCAGCAGGCGACATCGTGCGCGGTGCATCGCTGGTAGTCTGGGCCATTCGCGACGGACGCGACGC
>VFKO01000049.1 GCA_009885515.1 Rhodobiaceae bacterium
GGGGAAAGGTCTGACGGCGGGACTGAGGATTGTTTTCCTAGGAGCGCCTTCATGAATGATGCAAGCATGCTGGTCCGGTCCCCCAACCGATAGTCAAGCGGCTTGTGATTTGAAATGCGCAGGCACAGTTGCACGAATTTGTCATCGCGCCAAGGTGGTCGCTGTTCGCGGGAATTGCAGGAAGGATATTCGTGCAGAGGGCGAGTACGCGAGGATCAGGGACGGGATTGTCTTGGTGACGCGCGGAAAACGAGGGGGCCGTCTGTCGTTGTGATGGTGAGTTCAGGGTGGACTGAAACTGTGTAAGCGCTTGCTGATTGCAGGGCGCCAAGAAACTTTTGTTCGAGCTGCATCAAACCTGATTCCGTGCAGGCCATTTTGGTTGAGATGAGGGGGCCGATCTTGATGCGGCCATTGCCATATTCTACGGGGCCTGAATACTGATTGCAGCCGCCGCGCCCAGAGACTGTGCCGTTGGCGAGCGATAGTGTCACGCGCTCGGGATTTGGCACGGCAACACCAGCGATGGATTGCGCAAGCCAATCGTGCCGGTCGATGGCGTTCTGTTCGCTGCCGGCGTTGACGGATGACTCGCAGGACGCCAAGGCCAGGGTGAGAATGAGTGCGATGCGGCAGGGGATTGTCATGGCTTGAGCCTCAAGGTGGTCAGCGTTTCAACAGCGAGCCCAGCACGCCGCGCACGAGGGCGCGACCGATGGAACTGCCGATGGATGAGGTGACGGAGCGGACGGCGCTTTTGGCCATGGCTTCGCCCATGGTTTGCCGATTTGAGGGACGCGGGCTGGACGGTGCGCCCCATGTGCGGCGCGAGGCTGCGGGCGCTTGCCGGGCGGATGCGGGTGGAGGCGCCTTGGCGGTCTGGGCACGGCCGACCAGGATCTCATAAGCAGATTCACGATCAACGGCTTTGTCATAGGCGCCTTTGAGCGGGCTCTTGTTGATGACGGAACTGCGCTCGTCGGGAGTGATTGCGCCCATGCGGCAGGTGGGTGGCGCGATGAGAACGCGATCGACAAATGACGGGACACCTTTTGCGTCAAGTGTTGAAACGAGCGCTTCTCCTACGGCCAGTTCTTGTACGGCGTCGGAGGCCCTGAATCTAGGGTTCTCGCGGAAATTGTCGGCGACGGCTTTGACTGATTTGCGATCCTTGGGCGTGAAGGCGCGCAGAGCGTGCTGAACCTTGTTACCGAGTTGACCCAAGACGTCGTCGGGAACATCGAGCGGGGATTGCGAGATGAAGTAAACGCCAACGCCCTTGGAGCGGATAAGGCGCACGACTTGCTCAACCTTGTCGACCAGCGCCTTGGGTGCATCGTCGAACAGCAAATGGGCTTCGTCAAAGAAGAACACCAGGCGAGGTTTGTCGATGTCGCCGACTTCCGGCATGTGTTCGTAGAGTTCGGACAATAGCCACAGCAAGAACGTGGCATAAAGCATCGGGCTGCCGAACAGTTTTTCCGATGCCAGAATGTGGATCGCGCCGCGGCCGTTTTCGTCGGTGATCAATAAATCGTCGAGGTTCAGCGCCGGTTCGCCGAAGAAGGCTTCGCCGCCCTGGTTTTCAAGAGTCAGGAGGGCGCGCTGGATGGCGCCAACGGATGTGGCGGCAATGTTACCGAATTGCAGAGTGAATTTGTCAGCGTTTTCGCCGACATTGACGAGCATGGCACGCAGGTCTTTGAGGTCGAGCAACAGCATGCCCTGCTCGTCTGCAATGCGAAAGACGATGTTGAGCACGCCCTCTTGCGTGTCGTTGAGCTGAAGCATGCGGGCGAGAAGGGTGGGGCCCATTTCGGACACGGTGGCGCGCA
>VFKO01000513.1 GCA_009885515.1 Rhodobiaceae bacterium
CACTTCGCCGGAATGAGCTTGCACAAACGCCTTGCAGCCCATCCGCACGCCATCGAGTTCGCCGAACGGCATCGTCAACGCCCGTCCGTTGCGAAACCCTACAACCTCGGCAGCGACGTGGTGCTCGTTCGGCGCTTCGATCAAAAGCCGCGTCCCGATTCCCATCGGATCCATCGTGCCTGCGATCTCAACCAGCAGTCCATTCACCCCCGTCACCCGTCCATAGGAACGGGAGCGTTGCGTTTCATCGACTGCAGAGATCAGAGCGCGCATGAGTTAGTCCGTCTAAACTACGGACAAGTATGGCTTCATTCGGCTTAAGGTTGCCCTAAGGTGTCACTGATGCGCGAAAGCGTCATCAATTCGATAAATTGCAGCGATACCGTTTACGTTTCTCTCTTCACGCTTAAGCTTCGTTAAGCATTACCAATTAGATTCGTTGGTGAATAAACCAACAAAGGGCACCGGTTATATCCGGGCCGCGAGGGGAGAGTTAAAGCATGCGAGTTCTCTTGATCGAGGACGATAGCGCCATGGCGCAGAGCATCGAACTGATGCTCAAGTCCGAAGGATTTAATGTCTACACCACCGATCTTGGCGAAGAAGGTGTCGACCTGGGTAAACTCTACGACTACGACATCATCATTCTCGATCTTCAATTGCCCGACATGTCCGGGTTCGACGTCTTGAAACAGTTGCGCGTCAACAAAATCGCAACCCCAATTCTCATTCTCTCGGGCTCCACCCAGATTGAAAACAAGGTCAAGGGTCTGGGCTTCGGCGCCGACGACTACATGACCAAGCCTTTCCACAAAGATGAACTGATCGCGCGCGTTCACGCCGTTGTCCGCCGCTCGAAGGGTCATTCGCAATCGGTCATCCAAACCGGCAGGCTTACCGTCAATCTCGACACCAAAACCGTCGAAGTCGACGGCCAGCGCGTTCACCTGACCGGCAAAGAGTATCAAATGCTGGAATTGCTGTCGTTGCGTAAGGGCACGACGCTCACCAAGGAAATGTTCCTGAACCACCTCTATGGCGGTATGGACGAGCCGGAACTCAAGATCATCGACGTTTTTATCTGCAAGCTGCGCAAGAAGCTACAGGCCGCTGCAGGCCAGCATTACATCGAAACCGTCTGGGGCCGTGGCTATGTGCTGCGCGATCCGATGGAAGGCAAAGCCGC
>VFKO01000405.1 GCA_009885515.1 Rhodobiaceae bacterium
CCCCGGATGCGACCATCCCCGAAGGGCGCAGGTTCGCACGCCCTTGAGCACTTTGCAGCAGCAATTAAGCGCTGATTTTGCGCGGTTGGTTAACTTTGACCGGGTGGATTTTGTTTTTGTACAGCTTCCAACCACATTATGCGGCAGCACGCCTGGTCGCACGGCGGCCTGGCAATTTCGGTGGCGGCAGCAGCAATTCAGCCGGAATGCGGAAGCGGGCGCGCAGGCGCTGAACCATCGTCATGCTGAAGCCTTTCTTGCCCTGGAGCACTTCGCTCACGCGGCTCGGCGTGCCGAGAATGGGCACCATGTCGGCGCGCGTCAGGCCATGCTGTTCCATGAGATATTTCACGATTTCGGCTGGACTGGGTGGCCGCCGTGGCCACTTGGCCTCTTCATACGCAGCGATCAACCGCGCCTGGGCCTCCAATCGGGCCAGGTCGGCCTGCTTGTTCGAAGTCATGAGACGATCGACAAGCACGTGCGCGCGCGCAAGCTCGGCATCGCTATCGATCACAATCAGGGTCGCGTCCATCACAAACTCTCCGCATCGATTTCGTCATACTCGCCGTGCGTCCCGAAGAACCGGATCGCGACCACGCCCGCCTGATACTGCACCGTTGCGACCAACCGGTAGTCGTTACCCTTGATGTTGAACACCACGCGGCTGGCCTTGAGGATGCTAGCCTTGGGGTGGGACGCCTTTACATCTTCGGGATTCCGCCAACGCGCCTGGTCCGCAATGGCGAGCCACGCGTCAAATTGCGACCGGGCCGCTTTGGTTCCCTTATGACCGGCACGGTTTGCGAAATATCGCTCAACTATGTCCCTTCCGGTCACGATCATTTATGAACTCTAACACGAATTCCAAAAATTGGAAATGGAAAAAGCGGAATCAAGGTAACGATCCGGCGCTTGCAGCGTTCGTCGCCAATCGCCCGGCCGCCGTTGTCAATCGCGGAAATCCGCCAATACTTGAGACGCAAGAAGGGCGCGGACTGGGGAAATGAGTGCTATAGTTACAGCCGAACCGGAAAATTGAACCAAAAACTCTCGTGAAGAAATCTCTCAATATTGCGCATCGGGGCGGGGCGGGGCTCAAGCCTGAAAACACGCTTGCCGCCTTTGCTCACGCGCTGGATCTGGGCGTCGACGGGTTTGAGCTCGACGTTCACGTGGCAAAAGATGGCACGGTCGTGGTGTTCCACGATGATGCACTCAAACGCGAAATTGTGCGCGACGCCAATGGGCAATGGCTGGACAAGACTGGCGGATTGATCAAGGACCTGCCCTATCCCGACCTGCAAACCTACGACATTGGCCGCCTGAAGCCGGGTACGAAATA
>VFKO01000050.1 GCA_009885515.1 Rhodobiaceae bacterium
ACAAGGCGAAAGCCGGTCATTGCCAACATGCCGTGCGCAAGTTGGCTC
This sequence comes from Rhodobiaceae bacterium, assembly GCA_009885515.1. GTDB lineage: Bacteria > Pseudomonadota > Alphaproteobacteria > Micropepsales > Micropepsaceae > SZUA-430. The sequence continues at coordinate 49 of VFKO01000050.1, forward strand.
AGGTAGTTTCGCGTCAGATTTGTGGCAACTTCCTCTTGGAACTGCGCCTCGGCACGGGCATTATCATTCACGGTCGGTCGATCAGTCCTGTAACTTTAAACTCCGTGCGACTTAAACCATGCCAGAGAGCGCGCCCATGCGTCTTTTGCAGCAGCCTGATTGTAGCTGGGCCGGTAGTCCGCCAGGAAACCATGATCGGCGCCCGGATAAACCACGATTTCGCTTTTGGTATCGCCAGCTGCGGCAAGGGCTGCCCGCATGGCATCAATCTGCATACTCGCGATGCCTTTATCGAGTTCACCATAAAGGCCAAGCATGCGGCCCTTAAAGCCTGCCGCAACTTCCACCGGATGCTTGGCTTGCGTGTTGCCTTCCCGCCGGACCATATGCCCGTACCAGGCAGCGCCCGCGTTCACGCCTGGATTGTGCGCCGTGTAGAGCCAAGTCACCCGTCCGCCCCAGCAAAATCCGGTCACCGCAATGCGCCCGCCGTTTCCGCCATTGCCTGCCACCCATTTCGACGTGGCATCAAGATCGCTCATCACCGTCGCATCGTCGGTCTTTGCGACGATCTCGCTCACGAGCTTGGGAATGTCGGTGTACGCAGTCGCATCACCTTGCCGCGAATAAAGATAAGGCGCGACCGCCAGATACCCCTGTTTGGCAAACCGCCGGCAGATATCCTTCATCCACTCATGCACGCCGAAAATTTCGTGCACCACGATCACCGTTGGCAGATTGACGCCATTGGCGGGCATGGCGCGAAAAGCGGGAATCTCGCCATCGCTAACAGGAATCTTGACGTCGCCGCTCACCAAGCCACTGTCGTCCGTCACAATTACCGTAGGCCTGACCGGTTGCACCGAGAGCGCGAACCCCGCCGCCAAGCTTGTCACCACAATCGTTCGCCTGTCGATGGGCAAACGCAAAGCATCGTCTGCAGAATGGCCGGTCATGAAAAAAATCTCTTCCTTCTACCGAACTCGCCGCACAGATTCAGTCCGGTCACTAAAGCCAAAGGCCCACAAATTTGTTTGCGTGCGGTCGATGTTCACGCAAAACCCGCGATAGTTTGGCCGGTCACATAATTGCCAAACGCCGCCCTGCACCACCACACTCGACGCAATATTTCCAAATTCGTCTGCGTTCAGGTTTGGGATGTCACTGGAATAGGTTCGCGACCGGCCGCCAAAGTTCGTGTTCTTGTAAAGAACAATCCTGCCCGGACCATGATTGAACCCTTGTTCCCGCCGACACTGGAGAATTCCATCGCTATTGGCAATATCACCCCGGCAAGACTGGAAGCCATTCAATTCCGTATAGCGCCAGCGCCCATTGCGATCCTGGCATTCGGCAGTCAGCGTTCCCCGTTCGACATGTTCATCGCGGCAGGTGCGCTGATAGCTTCCGGGTGGCAAGTCATCTTCATCATCTCGCCAATCGCTTTGGCATTCCAGTTGACCGTTGTTGTTGATGATGTCCCCATCGCAATCGCCATAGTTGTCGAGTGATGTATCTCTCCATCGTCCATAGGGCGTCCGGCAAGTAGCCCACAGCGTGTTCGAGCTGGCGTCAATGTCACGACATGATCGCTGATAGCTTCCCGGCGGAACAGCCTCGGCCCAGGCGGGGCCTGCCACAATCAGGATTACAAAAACCGCAAAAATCAACCTCATGAAATCACCCGATACTGACTGGTCGCAGAGCCTGCAGACCGCATCACCGAATTACGGCTGAAATGCGTCGCCTTGGCAAGAGCATGCCTTAAGCCTGCCTCGATTCTTTGAGAAATTTGCACCTCAACATTCAATGGGCACTCATGAAACTCCCCATTCTTGCCATATGTTTGCTGATGGCTGTCGCAGGACTTGCAACCGCCAACGCCGGCCAGGCCACCGCAAACCTCATCATTGTCGAAAAAGCCAAGCGCGTCCTTTCCCTTTACAACGGCAAGAAACTCATCAAGACCTACCGCATCGCCCTCGGCGGCAACCCGCAAGGTCACAAAGAGCAGGAAGGAGACTCGCGCACGCCCGAAGGCCGTTACATCATCGATGCCAAAAATCCATGGTCCAGCTTTCACTTGTCGCTGCGCATTTCGTACCCCGACAGGCGGGACCTGGCCTCCGCACGGCGTCGCGGCGTTTCCGCGGGCGGCGCAATCATGATCCACGGCACGCCCGGCTCACTTGCCACGCTGAATGCCGCAGGCTTTTATCCCGATTGGACGGCGGGCTGCATTGCGGTGACCAACAATGACATCGAAGAAATCTACGCCAAAATTCGCAATGGCACGCCAATTGTAATCAAGCCATAAGCCAGTATGCTGTGCCACCTTATCCACACGAGTATGCTTCTCAATGACCACCCTCAGCGCCAGCCACAAGCCAGAAACACGCAACCCCGGACTGGCCCCTTCCCGCTGGAACCAGGCGTCCGCCCGCGCACTGTTTGAACTTCCTTTCGCCGATTTGATTTTCCGTGCCCAAAACATTCACCGCCTGCATTTCGATGCCAACGAAGTGCAAATGTCGACCTTGTTGTCGATCAAGACTGGCGGTTGCCCCGAAGATTGCGGCTATTGCAGCCAGTCAGCCCACTTCGATACCGGCCTCAAGGCTTCAAAACTGATGGCCTTGGACGAAGTCAAACAAGCAGCAATCCAGGCCAAAGCGGGAGGCGCGTCGCGGTTCTGCATGGGTGCGGCCTGGCGCGAACCCAAGGATCGCGACATCGACGTACTGTGCGACATGGTCCGTGAAGTGAAGGCTTTGGGCATGGAAACCTGCATGACCCTGGGCATGTTGTCGGCGCCTCAGGCTCAGCGCCTCGCTGGTGCGGGCCTTGAGTACTACAACCACAACATCGACACAGGACCAGACTATTACGAGCAAATTGTGTCCACGCGCTCCCTGCAGGACCGCCTCGATACCTTGGGCCACGTCCGCGACGCCGGCATGGCCGTCTGCTGTGGCGGCATTGTCGGCATGGGTGAGACGCGTGAAGATCGCATCGGCATGCTTGTCACTCTGGCCGGCCTGCCAACACCCCCTGAATCCGTGCCCATCAACGCGCTGATGCAGATCAAAGGCACGCCGCTCGGGGAAAGCGCTCCAATCGAAGGCTTCGAATTTGTCCGCACCATTGCGGCGGCCCGCATCATGATGCCGACATCCGTCGTCCGATTGTCAGCTGGCCGTGAAAGCATGAGCGAAGAGCTGCAGGCCCTGTGCTTCCTCGCAGGCGCCAATTCCATCTTCATTGGCCCCAAATTGCTGACGACGGCAAATCCCGCCAAGGAAAAAGATGACGCCTTGTGGTCCAAGCTCGGCATTCGTCCCATGGAGATATGACAGACCCTACACGGACCGCTTCACCATCATCTGCTTGATCTCGCCAATGGCCTGCGCCGGGTTTAATCCCTTCGGACAGACCGATGCGCAATTCATGATCGTGTGGCAACGATACAGCCGGAACGGATCCTCGAGATTGTCCAGTCGCTCACCCGTCGCTTCATCGCGGCTGTCGATCAGCCAACGATAGGCCTGCAACAGCACCGCCGGACCCAGATACCGGTCCTGGCTCCACCAATAGCTGGGACACGCCGTCGAACAGCAGGCGCACAGGATACATTCATAAAGTCCGTCAAGTTTCTGGCGGTCTTCCGGCACCTGGCGCCATTCTTTCTCTGGCGTAGGCGTTGTCGTGTGCAGCCAAGGCTCAATGGACGCATACTGCGCATAAAAATGCGTCATGTCCGGAACCAGATCCTTGACCACTTCCATGTGCGGCAAAGGATAGATCGCCACCGGACCTTTGATCTCGTCGATCGCTTTCGTGCACGCCAGTGTATTCGACCCATTGACGTTCATAGCGCAAGACCCGCACACGCCTTCGCGGCACGAGCGGCGGAATGTCAACGATGGATCAATCTCATTCTTTATCTTGATCAACGCGTCCAGAACCATCGGTCCGCAGCTCGCAAGGTCGACCTCATAGGTATCCAGCTTCGGATTTTGGCCGTCATCGGGATTCCAGCGATAGACCTTGAAGGCTCTGACCTGGGCAGACCCGGACGGCGCCGCCCAAGTCTTGCCGGGTTTGACTTGGCTGTTACGAGGTAAAGTGAGTTCGACCATGAGGAATTCCAGCTGATAAGAGCAAAACCGCCATCGATTCAGGGTGTACCGCGACCAAACGGTTCCGTCCACGGGGTACACAAGCCACAATCCACCCTTTAATGTCATAGCCCTCGTCTCGGGGAATTTCTTCAATGCAAATGCTTGTCCGTCTCATGGCCACGTCGCTCGTGCTCGTTATCGCAGCATGCGATTCCTCTGCGCCGCCTCAAGCCGCTGACGGTGTCTCAACCCAAAAATCCGGGTCAACCATCCCCCTTGGGCAACTGCCGGGCAATGTGGAGCCGCTCCACTACCGTATCGATTTGACCATCAACCCCGACCAGCTTCGCTACGAAGGCGTCGTCGAAATCGATATCGAGCTCAAAGCGCCCAGGCGCGAACTCTACATTCACGGCAAAGACCTCAAAGTTGAAAACATAACCGCGCGGCTGCAAAACAAAACCATCATCAAAGGCACCTACACCCAGGTCCACGACAGCGGCGTGGCAAGGCTCACTTTCGAACAACAGATCCCGCGCGGCATAATGACGGTCCGCTTACCGTACTCCGCAGCGTTTGAAACCTCCCCGGACGCGCTCACCTCCATGCCCGACAATGGTGCGAAATATGTCTGGTCGCAGTTCGAGGCAATTTCAGCCCGTCGCGCCTTCCCCGGTTTTGACGAACCGCGGTTCAAGACGCCCTTCGACATTTCGATTACAGCCATTGCGCCCGACATTGCGGTCGCCAACACGCTGCCTGTCGCTCAGGAAAAAATCTCGGATGGCGTCATCAAAACAACCTTCGCAACGACTGCGCCATTGCCGACCTACCTGATTGCCATCGCGGTCGGCCCCTACGACGTCGTTAATGCGCCCCCCATCGCCGCATCCAGCCTGCGCGCAACTCCTCTGCCGTTGCGCGCCATAACTGTGATCGGCAAAGGCGAGCGCGCCAGGTTTGCACTCACCAACACCCAACCCCTCGTGCGTTATCTCGAAGACTATTTCGCAGCACCATTCCCCTATCCAAAACTCGATCTGATCACGCCGCCAAACTTCGTTGCCGGTGGCATGGAAAACGCCGGCGCCATCACCTACACTGAACGCGCCATCTTGCTCGATCAGATGTCATCGGTTCAGCAAAAGCGCGCCTTCACCCTGCTGCATGGGCACGAACTCGCGCATCAGTGGTTTGGCGATTTGGTTACGCCGAAATGGTGGAACGACATTTGGCTCAACGAGTCCTTTGCCACCTGGATGGGCAACAAGGCCGCTCTTGCCACTTGGCCGCAGGGCGAATTTGATCGCGAAACCATTCGCGATGCGCTGGAGGTCATGGATATCGACGCGCTGAAGTCCGCGCGCGCCATCCGCCAGCCCATCAAAACTAACGACGACATCAACAACGCCTTTGACGGCCTGACCTACAAGAAAGGCGGCGGTGTTTTGGCAATGTTCGAGACGTATCTCGGCGCAGATGCGTTTCGCGAAGGCGTCCGGATTCACATGCGCCGCTTTGCCCACGGCACCGCCGACGTTCGCGACTTTATGGACTCGCTCGTCCAGGGCTCCAGACGACCGGAAATTGTTGGAGCCTTTGAGACCTTTCTCAATCAACCTGGCGTTCCCATTGTCCGCCTCAAAACAGCCTGTAACAGTCATGATCTTGAAGTCTCGCTGACCCAGTCTCCCTATGGTGCAAAGGCCGCTCAGGATAAACGGTTGTGGTCAATTCCTGTGTGCCTGCGCGATTTGGTCAAAGGCAACCCAGTACCGTGCACAATGCTGAGCCTGCGTTCAGCGTCGTTCACCCTCAAAAAACAGTGCGCCGCCGTTCTGATGCCTAATGCCTACGGCGCCGGCTATTACCGCTTCACGAGCGACGCCGCCCAGTGGCAGAAATTATTGACACTCAGCAAAAAAATGACCGCCGCCGAACAGCTCTCGATGCTGCATGCACTGCGCGCCGCCTTTCGGGCGGGCGATGTCGACGCAAAGACCTACCTTGAA
>VFKO01000083.1 GCA_009885515.1 Rhodobiaceae bacterium
GCTCTTCAGAAAGGCATCGCCGTCCATGCGGCCTGCCTTGCCTCAGGCTACCAGCACAGCGCCGTCTACCGCTGGCGCAAGCAACACCAAGCCTTCGCTGACTTGTGGAACGACGCCCAGATTGTCGCCGCCGATCTTTTGGAGGAAGAAGCCGACCGCAGGGCTCGCGACGGCTACGATGAAACCACCACACGTAGCGACGGTGTCCAGACCGTCAAAAACAAACGGTCGGATATGCTGCTCCTCGCGCGGCTGAAAGCCCTGCGCCCCGAACGCTACCGCGAAGGCGGCGGCCCGCAAGACCTGCGGAATGTAAAAATCGAGTTTGTGGTTCGCAATCACCTCCTCGAACTGACCGAACGCATGGCTAAAGAAGCAGAAAAAGCAGCAGAGAAGGACACAATCAAATGAGTAAACTCATCTTGCCGCCCCGCACTCCGGGTGAAACCACAATCCACATCCCCGGCGGCGATTTGCCCGTGGATTGGGATTTGCGGCGTTACCAATACAATGTTTGGGAAGCGCTTTTCGTCAATAAGTTCAAGCGCGTCGCGCTCGTCTGGCACCGGCGCGCCGGCAAGGACATCTTGTTGCTGGCCTGGACCATCGTCGAAGCGCTGACGACCCCCGGCACCTATTGGCATTTATTCCCAACCGCCAAACAGGGGCGGAAAATTCTCTGGGACGGCGTCACCAAAGACGGCCGGCCATTCCTCGGACTATGGCCCAGGCAAGCCATCGCCCAACGCAACGACGCCGACATGAAACTGAAACTGCACAATGGTTCGGTCTGGCAGATCGTTGGCACCGAAAACTACAACGAGGCTCTCGTGGGCGGCAATCCGCGCGGTCTCGTGTTCTCCGAGTACGCTTTGCAAGACCCGGCGTGCTGGGATTTCTTGCGCCCGATCCTGGCTGAAAACGGCGGCAAGGCCGGCTTCGCCTTTACGCCGCGCGGCTCCAATCACGGCGAAGATCTGTTCAACATGGCGGCGGCAAACCCGAACTGGTACGCCGAGCGTCTGACGATCGACGACACCGGTGCCATGCCCGCGGAATCAATCTCAGAGGAGCGCAAGGCGGGAATGCCGGAAGAATTGATCCAGCAGGAATTCTATTGTTCGTTCTCGGCCGCCCTCACCGGGGCGTATTACGGCCGGCAGATGGAAGCAGCAGGCATCGACGGCCGCATCACCAGCGTCGAGCCCGAGCGCGGCGTGCGCGTTGAAACCTGGTGGGATCTGGGCGTCCGCGATTCCACCGCCATCTGGTTCGTCCAGCGCGTGGGCTATGAAGTGCGCATCATCGACTATTACGAAGCCTCGGGCGAGAGTCTCGCACACTATGCCGACGTGCTGCGCGAGCGGGGCTACATTTACGACAAGCACATTTTCCCGCACGACATCGCGGTGCGCGAACTGGGCACGGGCCGCGCGCGCATCGACATGTTGCACGATTTGGGTGTGACCGGCGCCACCGCTCGCTCCGTGATCTCACCCAATCTGCCGGTCGCCGACGGGATCAATGCCGTGCGCATGCTGCTGCCGCATTGCTGGTTCGACGCGGTGAAATGCGCGCGCGGCATCCAGGCGTTGAAGGCCTATGCCAAGAACTGGAACGAAAAGACGCGCCGCTATGA
>VFKO01000570.1 GCA_009885515.1 Rhodobiaceae bacterium
ACGATGGGGGCTTAGCAATTCGGCGAAGCGCGCTCTAATCCCTGCCCAAAAACTCCAGCACCGCCGTCTTGAAGACCTTGTCACCCACCGTCGACATGTGATCGCGACCCGCAATGATCGTCACCTGTGCACCGGGAATGGCGCGGGCCAACATCGCAGGCCCGCCCGTGATCGTATCCTTCTCGCCCACCACGATCAGGGCAGGCACCCTCAGATGGCCCAGCGCCGCCGCGTCGAACACAAGCCGCGCCCTGGTCATGCACAACGCCAGCGCCTCAAGATCGTTGCGGCCTTGCTCGGCAAACAAGCGGAACTGCCGCGGCACTGCATCCGTCACCGTCGCCGCATCGTCAGCGCGCAACGCCGCCGCAATCGCCTCGCTCTCCACAACCCCTCGCCCGTAATAATTATCACCCAACCCCGCGATCACCGCACGGCGAACGCGGCCCTGGAAATCATGCAGCACGCGCATGGTGATGAACCCGCCCATCGAATAGCCCATCACATCGGCCTTCGCGTGCCCCAGATGATCGAGCAGCCGCACCACGTCCAGCGCCAGTTCGCCTTCATCATAGTCGCTCTGACGGTGCGGTTTCGAGCTTTCGCCATGCCCCCGCACATCCAGCGCAATCACCTGGCGCCCTGCCGCGGTAAGGGCGCCGTACCATCCCGGCGAGCGCCAATTCGTCAACCGGCTCGAGGCAAATCCGTGCACCAGCACAATCGGTGCCCCTTCGCCCACCACCTCGTAGGCGATCTGAATGGACTCAGAAACTTTGAGAAACGCCATAATACCCCTTGAGTGCAATTCATCTCCGCGCGAGGTTGGATGAAAGCACGCCCAGCCTCAAGGAGAAAACCATGTCCGTCGACGCCCTGAAACGCGAAGCCTGCCAGATCATCGACGGACTGCGCAACGAATTGATCACCGCCAGTCACGCCATCCATGCCAACCCGGAACTCGCCTTTGAAGAAAAATTCGCCGCCGCCCTGCTCACCAAAACGGTCGAACAACACGGGCTGGCGGTTGAACGCGGCGCCTATGGCCTGCCGACCGCCTACGCCGCCGAGTTCGGCTCCAAGTCCGCGCCGGTGATGAGCCTCTTGTCCGAGTACGACGCCCTGCCCGGCATCGGCCACGCTTGCGGCCACAACATCATCGCAACCATCGGTCTGGGTGCGGCACTGGGCCTGTCAAAGCTGGGCTCCAAACTGAACGGCCGCGTCCGCTATATGGGGACACCTGCTGAAGAACGCGGCGGCGGCAAGGAAGTCATGGCCCAGCACGGCGCCTTCAAAGGCGTCGATGCATCGATGATGGTGCACCCGGCTGGCTTCGACATGGTGTCCATGCCAGTGATAGCCCTGGCCGAAGTGGAAGTGATTTATCATGGCCGCGCCGCCCACGCCTCTGCGATGCCATTCCGGGGACTAAATGCCCTTGACGCGCTGGTGACTGCCTACCAAACCATTGCCCAGTTGCGCCAGCACATCCAGCAGAGCGAGCGCATTCACGGCATCGTCACCGAAGGTGGCCTGGCCCCCAACATCGTCCCCGAACGCGCCGCCGGCCGCTTCTACGTCCGCGCCCGCGACGGCATCGCACTCGCAGCCCTGAAAAAACGCGTTCAAGCCTGCTTCGAGGCGGGCGCACTCGCCTCGGGTACACGGCTTGAAACAAACTGGGGCCGCGTCGACTGCCTGGACCTCAAAACCAACTGGGCCCTAGCCAGCGCCTACGAAGCCAATGCCAAAGCGCTCGGGCGCGAATTGATGGACCCGGCCCTTTTGCCCCCAGGCCTCGCCGGCTCGACCGACATGGGCAACGTCAGCCACCGTGTCCCTTCGATCCATCCCATCATAGGGGTCTCGCCGCCGCACGTCGTCATCCACAATG
>VFKO01000040.1 GCA_009885515.1 Rhodobiaceae bacterium
CATTGCGGTGGTTGTCGATGCCGGTGAGCAGCATCGCGCGCGACGGTGAGCACAGGGGCGAGGTGTGATAGTTCGTGAACAGCGCGCCATTGCCCGCGAGGGCGTCGATGTTGGGCGTCAGCGCCTCGCCGCCATAGGCACCGAAATCCATGAGGGCTGCGTCGTCGACCAGGATCATGACGATATTGGGGCGGGCGGTGGCGATGCTGGCGACCAGCACCGTGGTCAAAATGGCCGTCAACAGGCGTGAAATCGTCATGGCGTGTCAGTGCCCTTGGAATTATTTTTCGGATGGTATCTTGAAAAGTGGCACGATGAATGTCAATAGTTTGGATGAGCGCTATTCGAGAGGATTTTCCAGATGCAAGTCGTGAACGAAGTGATGCCCACTGATCCTGAGCGCGTGCGGCAGATGATGGAACCCGGTCCCAACAAACCAATTTATATGGTCAACCTACTGAAGTTTAAGGACAAAGCCGAATACAAAGATGGCCGGGCCACAACTTTGAGCGGCCGCGATGCCTACATGATCTATGGGCGGGCGGTGGCGCAGCTGCTGCCAAAGTTCGGAGGACGGGCGGTCTTTGCCGCCGACACGACCTTTCTGGCGCTGGGCCAGGTCGAGGAACTCTGGGATGAAGTGGCGATTGCGACCTATCCCAACCGCAAAGCGCTGTTCGACATGTCGACATCGAAGGAGTGGCGCGAGATTTCAGTCCATCGCGAGGCGGGCCTGAAGGGACAACTCAACATCGAAACCGTGCTGCAAGACGGTCTCGAAGGTTTGATGAAGCGGTAGCGCAAAGCAGGGGCATCGAGATGAACACACAGGAACTTTGGGTACAGCGCAGCGACTTGCGCAAGACGAAAGTCGTTACGCGGGAACTGGCACCTCTCGCAGACGGCGAGGTCCTTGTCGCGATCGACAAGTTCGCTTTGACGGCCAACAATGTGAGTTATGCCGTGTCAGGCGATTTCATTGGCTATTGGAAATACTATCCGGCCGAGGGCGAGTGGGGCAAAGTGCCGGTGTGGGGTTTTGCCGATGTCGTGGAATCCAGATGCGCGGATATTGCGATTGGCGAACGCATCTGGGGCTTTTTTCCAATGGGGACGCACATCACGCTCAAACCTTCCAAGGTATTGGCGGGGCAATTCACAGATGTCACGGAGCACCGGCGTCCACTGCCGGGACTGTACAACGACTATATGCGCACGCAGAACGATCCGCCGGCGGTGAAGGCGATGGAAGATGCGCGCTGCGTGCTGTTCCCGCTGTTTGCAACATCGTATGTGCTCTATGACTACCTCGTAGCCAACGCGTTTTTTGGCGCCTCTCAGGTGATCGTCGGATCGGCTTCGTCGAAAACCGGATTTGGCCTTGCTTATCTTATTCATCACGACAAGGCGGCTAACCGGCAAGTCGTAGGGCTGACTTCGCCGCAGAACATCAGCTTTGTCGAGAAGCTCAGTGTGTGCGATCAGGTTGTGGCTTACGGCGATATCGCAAAGCTCGATCGGACAAAGGCTACTGCCTTCGTCGACATGGCGGGATCGGCCGCCGTGATTACCGCGATCCATACGTATTTTGGCGAGAACGTGAAGGAAAGCTGCATTGTCGGCGCCACGCATTGGGAAGCCGATCGCAAGCGCGGCGAGCTGCCAGGTGCAAAGCCTGCGTTCTTCTTCGCACCGTCTCATATTGGCAAGCGCAATGCGGAGTGGGGACCGGGTGTTTTGATCGGCAAGGCGATGGCGGCAAGTGCAAAAATTGCGGCTTCGATTGCCGATGAGTTTGAGATCACGCATGGACGTGGCGCCGTCGCGGTCGAGAAGGTGTTCTTGGCGCTCGTGAACAACGATGTGCCGCCAAGCAAGGGTCTAATGCTCTCGATGAAGGCCTGACATATGATGAAAGTTCTTCGTACGCCTGACGAATGCTTTGCCAAGCTTGAGGGTTATGCATTCAAACCGCATTATCACGAGGTAACCGATGCGGACGGTTCACCCATTCGCATCCACCATATCGATGAAGGTCCGCGTGATGCCGCCCCAATCCTGCTTATGCACGGCAACCCGACCTGGTCTTATCTTCATCGCAAGATGATAGGCCCTCTGGCTGCAGCCGGCCATCGCGTGATCTCGGTCGACCTCGTTGGCTGTGGCCGTTCCGACAAGCCGACGCTGAAGTCGGACTACACCCTGGCACGTCACTATGACTGGATGTCAAACTGGCTGACAGGGCTCGATCTCAAAAACATCACGCTCTTTTGCCAGGACTGGGGCGGCACGATCGGTCTTTATCTTGTCTCCGCACATCCTAAACGTTTCGCGCGAGTCGTCGCCTCAAACACAGGTGTGCCCGAAGGTCAGGGCGAAAGCGCCTTCATGAAAATGTGGGTCGGCATGATGCGTGCGGCGGCAACTTTTCCGATGGAAATGGTCCCGCAAGGCATGACGCACAAACTCACCGAGGGCGAGCTCGCAGCTTACAAGGCTCCGTTTCCGTCAGACGAGTACATGTCGGGCATCATTTCATTTCCAATGCTTATCGCAGTTCAACCAGACAATCCCAGCGTGCCTCTCAACAAAAAGGTCTGGCAGGGGCTTGAGAAATTCGACAAGCCGTTCCTGACGCTTTTTGGTGAGCTGGATCCCGTCGCCAAGGGCGCTGACGTCAGTATGCAGAAACGCATTCCCGGTGCCAAAGGCCAGGCCCATCACGTTTTTCCAAATGCACATCACTTTATTCAGGAAGACGTTCCCGAGGCTCTTGTCGAGCACATTCTCAAATTCATTTCAGCGACACGGTAGAACATAGCTATGCGCACTGTTTCGATCTGGCTGCTGGCCATCCTGGCATATGGCGCATTCTATGTCTGGTACTCGGGTTGGCGTCCGCCACTGACACCTGCGGAAATCGATAGCTACATAGCGCTGGTCGAGAACATTGAGCAGTATAAGGACAATGCTGAAATCAAGGCGCGCCTTCGATCGTTCCTGGAGAAGGACAATGGTGGCGAGTTCTTCATGGTCAATCTGCTGCGGTACCGCGACAAGGCCCTGCCTGTTGCGGGCGCTTCAGCCAACGAGACACCGCGAGAAGTCATGGATCACTACGCCGGCGCTTTCATGCCCACGATCCTTGGGCGGGCGGGCTGGCTGGTGATTGGCGGGCGGGCCGCATCCGCGGACCTTGAACTTTGGGGGGTACAGCCCGATACCGACTGGGCCTTTTTTGGATTGGTGCGCTACCGCAGCCGCAGAGATATGATGGAGGTCATTTCCAAACCGGAATTTGATAAAATCCATCCTTTCAAATTTGCCGCCATCGAGGCCACGCGAGCATTTCCGGTATCTCCCGCTATTTTGACTCTCGGGCCGAAACTGTTGGCCGGCTTGATCGTCTTGATCATTGCACTCTTGGCCCAATTGATCTCAGGACACTTTGTGAGGCGCGCATGACGAATGTTTCGCGCATCGAAGACGGCCGCCGAAAACGCGGAGACCAAAGCAGGCGCCAGATCGTTGAGGCCATGCTTGATCTTGTTCGCGCAGGAGAGATGAGCCCCAGCGCCTCGCAAGTTGCCGAACGCGCGGGCGTTGGCTTGCGAACGGTGTTTCGCCATTTCGAGGAAATGGAAATTCTTTACCGTGAAATGGCGGACGTGATCGCGGCAAAGGTCATGCCTCTGGCGAAGCGCCCCTACACGAAGGCGTCATGGCGGGAACGCCTGAATGAAATGATCGAACGGCGGATTGAAATCCATGAGGAGATCATGCCGCTCAAAATCGCCGGCAGTGTTCTGAGGTTTCGCTCGAAGTTTCTGATGGACGATTACCGCGCCCATTTGAAGATGGAACGCGCAGGGCTGGAAACGGTTTTGCCCGAAAGCCTGCGCAAAGATCAAACGCTGTTTCGCGCCATTGAAATGATCACGAGCTTTCAGGCCTGGCGACGCCTTCGGCAAGATCAGGAACTTTCGGTCGCCGACGCCCGTCGCGTGATGCTGCGGCTGATCGACAGTGTTTTGGCATGAGCAAGCCCATGAGCCCTTATGTGCTGTACGGAATGCCCGCTTCGCTCTACACGGGCAAACCACGCGCTTACCTGCGCAAGCAAGGCATCGATTTCATTGAGCATCCGATGGGCTCAACGCATTTTCGCGAAACCATCGTGCCGCAACTCGATCGCTTTATAGTGCCGGTCTTGCAAGCGCCCGATGGCGCTTTGATCCAGGACGGCGCGGCAATCATCGACTATTTCGAAGACAAAGGACTCGCCGGCTTGAGCGCTTATCCGACGACGCCCAGGCAACGGGTCGTCGCGTTCATCTTTGAATTGTTCGGCGGCGAGGGTCTGTTGCGTCCGGCGATGCACTACCGCTGGAACTTTCCTGCCGATAATGAGCACTTCTTGCGTACCGAGTTCGGAAATTTCCTGGCGCCGGGGCGGCCGCGTTCCGAGAAGGACGCGGTTTTCGATTTTGCCGCCGGCCGCATGAAGCAGGCCATGGAACTCTTTGGCGTCAATGCGCAGACGATACCGGCTGTTGAGTCGGCCTATGCCGAGTTCCTGGCTTTGTTTGATGCTCATCTGGACACGGCGCCTTATCTGTTAGGCGGGCAGCCTTCGATCGGAGACTACGGCTTGATCGCCGCGATGTTCGCGCATTTGGGGCGGGATCCAAAACCGGCTGATCTGATGCGCCGGACCGCGCCGCGCGTGGCGCGGTGGGTTGAGCGGATGAATGCGCCTGGTCACGATATGGCGGAGTATGTCGATACTGCGCCTTTGTGGTTTGCCGCTGATGAGATACCCTTCACGCTTGCCGCACTGCTGCGCTACGTGGCGGGGGAATACCTCAACGAAATTTCGGCGCAGGTGGACTTTATCAACCGCTATTTGGCCGGTCAGACGGCGATTGCGGAGGGCGATATCGTGGGCGGCAAGGCTAACAAGCGTTCGCTGGGGCGGACGGATGTTTCCTGGCGCGGGATGAGCATTTCAGTTGGCGTATTTCCGTATCGTATCTGGTTGTTGCAACGCGTACAGGATGCTTACGTAGCTGCGGATGTCCATGAGCGGCGTGCTGTTCGCACACTGTTGTCCGAGGTAGGTTTGGAGCAGCTGCTCGATTTGCGGACACTGCGGCGCGTCGAGCGTCGCTACAATCGTGAAGTTTGGGGCGCGGCAGTTTGAGACGGTTCCGATGAAGGAGAGACAGATGGGCTGGAAAAGATACGCGCTGATTGCGCTGGTGGTCGTGCTGGGACTTGGGGGGACGGCTTACTTGTACCGCAAACCGCTGATCCTCTATTTTGTGGCGACGCGGGGACTGGAACCGATTGCGCCCAATCGCGAGGTGGTGTGGGAGAAAGGGCCTGATGTTGCCGTAAAGCCTGTCGCGCAGAGGCCGCCGAATATTGTCGTCATTCTCGCCGATGATTTGGGCATCAACGACATTAGTTACTTCGGGGGCGGGGTGGCTGGCGGCATTGTGCCGACACCCAATATCGATTCCATCGCCAAGGACGGCGCGGCGTTCACAAAGGCATATTCCGGTACAGCCGCCTGCGCACCATCGCGGGCAATGCTGATGACGGGCCGTTACGGGACGCGGACCGGGTTTGAATTTACGCCTACGCCCGACGGCATGGGCGGGGTGCTGGGCATGTTCTACAACGACGGGACGCGGCCGCACGATTTGTTGACCATCGACGTCGATCCGGCGAAGCGCGTACCGTTCAGGCAGCAAGGTCTGCCGACGACGGAAATTACGCTGGCGGAAGTGCTTAAGCCTGTCGGCTATCACACCATGCACATCGGCAAATGGCACTTGGGCGCCACCAAGGAATTCGCGCCGCTGGGTCAGGGCTTCGACGAGAGCATCAATCTGGAAGGTCTGCTGCATCTGCCCAAGGACGACCCCCAAGTGGTCAACGCCAAGCTTGAGTTCGATCCGATCGACCAGTTCCTGTGGGCGCGCGGACAGTATGCGGCCTCGTTCAACGGCGGGGAGAAGTTTGCGCCGAAAGGCTATCTCGCGGACTATTACACCGACGAAGCCGTCAAGGCGATCAGCGCCAATCGCAACCGGCCGTTCCTGCTTTACCTGGCGCATTGGGGGATTCACTCGCCGCTGCAGGCGTCGAAGGCGGACTACGATGCGCTGCCCCAGATCAAGGATCACCGCTTGCGCGTGTACGCGGCGATGGTGCGCGCGCTCGACCGCAGCGTCGGGCGCGTGTTGAAGACATTGGAAGAGAACGGCTTGGCCGAGAATACGGTCGTCGTGTTCTCCAGCGACAATGGCGGGGCGGGTTATATCGGCCTGCCCGAAGTGAACAAGCCCTATCGCGGCTGGAAGCTGACCTTTTTCGAAGGCGGCATTCGCGTGCCGATGTTTCTCAAGTGGCCGGGACACATCAAGCCCGGTTCAAAGAGCGAAACGATGGTGTCGCATCTCGATTTGTTGCCGACGGCGGCGGCTGCGGCTGGGGCGGATTTGCCTTCGGACCGGGTCATTGACGGTGTCAATCTTTTGCCGCTGCTGGAAGCTGCACCGGAAGTGCCGCGCGTAATATTCTGGCGCGACGGACATTATCAGGCGGTACAGGTGGCGGGTTGGAAATTGCAGACCGCCGACCGGCCCAACAAAACTTGGCTGTTTAATCTGAACGAGGATCCGACCGAGCAAAAAGACCTTGCAGCCGAGATGCCGGACAAGGTGGCAGAGTTGAAAGCGCTGATCGCCAAACACAATGCGACACAGCGCGAGCCCTTGTTTCCGGCGGCAGGTGAAATGCCGGTGACGATCGACAAGACGCTGGAAGAACCTGCCACCAAAGACGACGAATACATTTACTGGCCGGGGTAGGGGGATGACACGCTTCTTTCCAGCAAGCACGAATGCCGGCTATCACGGAAGCCTGATCGCCGCCTGGTTCCTGACTTTGGCGGCTGTGGGAACAATCGTGCCGGCTTGTATCCACACGTTCCTTGATGATGGCGGCGCGATCAGGATTGCCGGTCTGGACTTGACGCACAACCGGACCATGATCATCGGACTGTTCGCGTGGGCGGGGGCGACACAGCTTGTTTGGGGCGTATTGATGCTGCTGGTATCGTTGTTCTATCGCAGCTTCGTACCGCTCTATCTGGCGCTGATTTTTGTCGAGCGAAGCATTATCGGTCTCAATCAGTGGATCCTGAAGCCAGGCGAGGGACCGCATCATCCCCCGGAAGCCTATATCACGGTGGCGATGATTCCGATTGTGGCCGTGATGCTGGTGCTGGCGCTCAGCCGTCGGCGGGCGGGCTGAGAAGGGCGAAGCCGGTGAGCAGGACTGTGATCGTGACGGCTTCAACGACCATCGGCTGGATCAGTTCGGGTTCGACGCCGGTCTGGGTGATCGAGACGGCGCGGGCTGCCAGTGCGATGCCGGTGAAGACGATGGGCGGGATCAGGAACCAGCGCTCGCCGC
>VFKO01000174.1 GCA_009885515.1 Rhodobiaceae bacterium
GCGATGGGGCCGTGGGGCGGCTTTGTGACAGGCGTGGCGGAAAACATTGAGTATGTGCTGACGCCGGCGGTCGTCGTCTATTTCATCGGCTCGTATATGAGCGCAATCCTGGAAACCGGACCTGAGCTGCAGCCGCTCTACTGGATATTGGGTTATGCGATATTCGTCGGCGCCAATCTTTTCGGAGTTGAGCTGTCGTTCCGGGTGACAATGTTTGTGACGCTGTTGGCGCTGGCGTGCCTTGCGTTCTTTTACATCAGTGCGCTGCCCAACATTGATTTTACGCGCAATGCGATGAATGTTGGTGTCGGGCCGGATGGCGCACTTATTCATTTGCCGGAAGGCGGTGGGCCATGGTTCCCGGACGGGGTGCATGGGGTGCTGGCAGCGCTGCCGTTTGCCGTGTGGCTTTATCTGGCTATTGAGCAGTTGCCGCTTGCTTCGGAAGAATCGCGCGACCCGCGCAAGGACATGCCGAAGGGAATTTTGTTTGGCATGCTGACGTTGACGATCAGTGCATTTGCAATACTGACACTCAACTCCAGTTTGGCGCCAGGTTCGTGGGGCCTCAAGGCATCGGGCGAGCCGCTGCTGGAGGGGTTCCGGACTCTGTTTGGCACTGATCTTGCCAAGATTCTGGCGCTCATTGCCATCGCCGGACTGGTTGCAAGTTTTCACGCCATCATTTTTGCTTATGGACGCCAGATCTATTCCCTGTCACGGGCCGGATATTTTCCACGGTTTCTTTCTATCACGCATGGGTCGCATCAGACGCCGCAAGTGGCGTTGATTGCGGGCACGATCGTGGGTCTTGGTGTGATGCTGGTGATCTGGTTCATTTGGGGGCAGGAGAAAGGCGGTGCCTTTATCGGAGCGGCGCTGCTTAATATGGCGGTGTTTGGCGCGATGATTTCGTATGTGATGCAAGCGGTGTCGTTCATCTTGCTGCGCAGCGAGATGCCCAATATCGAGCGGCCCTATCGAAGTCCGCTTGGTGTGCCTGGCGCACTGGTGACGCTGGCTATTGCCATTGTGACGATCTGGTTCCAGGTGACTGATCCGGCCTTCCGGGACCCTGTGCTTTTGACGGCTGCCTATTATGGGTTGATGATCGTGTATTTCGCGGTTTTCGGGCGAACGCAACTTGTGCTTTCGCCAGAGGAAGAGTTCGCGATGTCCAAGGGCAAGACCGACTACAAGACGCACTGAATCCACTGGTGGACGGATGAATTTGGGAGGTTGCGCTTCGGCGCGGCCTCCTTTCTATTTCGGGGCTCAACAATTGAGCGCGCCGCCCATGGATCCCCGCCAGGTTAAAACCGCTGCTGACGCACGTGCAATCGTGGATGCGCGCAAACTTTCGCATGTGAAAGTCGGTGTTTTCGACACGGACGGTATCTTGCGCGGCAAATATATGGCGCGCGACAAGTTTTTCTCGGCGCTCGACAAAGGATTTGGTTTTTGTGACGTCGTGCTGGGGTGGGATTCGAACGACCAGCTTTATGACAACGTGAAGTTGACGGGTTGGCATACGGCCTATCCCGATGCCAATGTGCGGGTGCTGCCAGCCACTTGCCGTTCTGTGCCGTTCGAAGGTGACATGCTGTTGTTTCTGGGCGAGTTTGAGGGAGCGGCTGAAGCGTGTTGTCCGCGTGGGGTGATGCGGCGAATTGTTGAGCGCGCTTCCGATATGGGTTTTGCGGTGCAGGCGTCGGCGGAGTTTGAGTTCTTCGTCTTTGATGAAACACCGCATTCGGTGCGCGAGAAGCATTATCGAAATCTGAAAAATATCACACCGGGGTATTTCGGTTATTCGATGCTGCGATCATCGGTGCATTCGGATTTCTATCAGGACCTGATCAAGCTGGGGACGGAGATGGATTTTCCGATCGAGGGCTTGCACACGGAAACGGGGCCGGGGGTTCTTGAAGCCGCACTCGTATACTGCGAGGCGCTGGCGGCCGCTGACCGTGCGGCGTTGTTCAAGACGTTTTGTAAAGTGTTGGCTCAACGGCGTGGGTGGATGGCGACGTTCATGGCGAAGTGGTCCGGGCAGTTGCCGGGACAGTCGGGGCATTTACACATTTCGCTTGCCGATAAAAAGGGCAAGTCTGCTTTCTATGACGAGAAGGCGCCGCACAAAATGTCGGAGACGATGCGCTGGTTCGTTGGCGGGCAGCAGAAACTGATGCCAGAGTTGCTGGCGATGATTGCGTGCACGGTTAATTCCTACACGCGGCTGATACCGGGATTCTGGGCGCCGACGGATGCGACGTGGGGGGTAGAGAACCGCACGTGCGCGTTGCGGGTGATTCCGGGTTCGCCGAAGAGCCAGCGCGTCGAGTACCGGATTGCGGCTGCCGACATAAATCCCTACATCGCGATGGCATGCGCGCTGGGCTCGGGGTTGTGGGGGATTGAGAATAAGATTGAACCGGATGCGGCCATCGAAGGCAGTGCCTACGAGAAGAAGTTTCCGAAGAGCCGTGCGCTGCCGCGGACACTGTATGAAGCGGCGGAGCGGCTGGAGGCATCGAAGCCCGCGCGGGCCCTGTTCGGCGATGCGTTTGTCGAGCATTATGCGGCCTCCCGGAAATGGGAGGAGCGCGAGTTCCGCAAGACGATTACCGATTGGGAATTGGCACGGTACTTCGAGATTATATGAGGTTGGATATGACAGACATCGTTTGCATTTCACCTATCGACGGACA
>VFKO01000210.1 GCA_009885515.1 Rhodobiaceae bacterium
AACGAAAAGCCAAATTGCAAGCGCATAACCTTGGTAGGTGTTGTCGATCTGCTTGGGAAAGAGGCGGATGAACATTGGAAATTTTCCTTCGGAAAAAAAACACCTTTAAACAAGCATGTCGGCGAGAACGGCCACGGGAACGAAGCGAAACGTGGCGGATTTGCGCGCAGTCGCGCAAAGCGTTGCGGACGTGGCGCCCACCTTCTAATGTTGTAGCTTGCAACCTACCAGCGACGAACCCTCC
This sequence comes from Rhodobiaceae bacterium, assembly GCA_009885515.1. Classification (GTDB taxonomy): domain Bacteria; phylum Pseudomonadota; class Alphaproteobacteria; order Micropepsales; family Micropepsaceae; genus SZUA-430. Next base: position 245 of record VFKO01000210.1, read on the forward strand.
CGAACATGACGCCACGCCGCAAAAACTTGATCGCAAATCGCAGGCGGCGCCGGAATGGCTGAATTTACCATTGCCGCAGGCCTGGCGCGTGGCGCGATGGACTTTGCCGTATCGAAGGGGGCCAGCGCCAAGGCGCTGGGCGAGCGGTCGGGCATCGACCCGCGAGACTTGGCCGACCTGGACAATCGCATCCCGCTCGCGAAGTACCAGGCGCTCCTGCTTGCAGCCAAGGACCTAAGCGGCGACCCGGCCTTCGCGCTTCACTTCGGCGAGGCGGTCGATCTATCCGAGATGTCGGTCGTCGGACTGATCGGCCGCGGCTCGCAAACGATGCTTGAAGCGTTCATGCAGCTCAATCGCTATGGACGGCTTGTAGTCGAAGTGGATTTGGGGACTACGGATCGTTTTCAACTTGAGCCCGGCGACGGCGGGCTTTGGCTGATCGACACGCGCCGCAATCCGAACGATTTCCCCGAACTCACGGAATCCTCCATGGCCCGCGTGAGCCGCGGTTGCTTGCGCATGGTAGTCGACGCGGGTTGGACCGGCGAACGGCCATCTGTGAAAGCGGCCCACTTCACCCACACCGATCCGGGGTATCGCAGCGAATACGAACGCATTTTTGGCGCGGGGGTGGTCTTCGACGCCGAGAGGAACGCGATCATGGTCGACGCGATGTGGCCGACCCACAAACTTGGAGCCCAACCGAGCTATGCCTTCGCCGTTTTGAGTCGGCATGCCGATGCGCTGCTCAAGGGCCTCGAAAGTTCGAAAACGACGCGAGGCCAGGTCGAAAGCCTGTTGCTGCCGGTCCTGCACACCGGCGACGTCGGCAAGGACGCGATTGCCGACAGACTGGGCATGAGCAGCGATACGCTTCTGCGCCGCCTGAAGGCCGAAGGCGCGACGTTCGAAGCGGTGCTCGACGGACTGCGCCACAAAATGGCGTTGCACTATCTCGACGGCAAGAAAGTCTCCGTGAACGAAACAGCCTACCTTGTCGGCTTCTCGGAAGCGGCCGCCTTCTCCCGCGCCTTCAAGCGCTGGACCGGAACAAGCCCACGCAA
>VFKO01000068.1 GCA_009885515.1 Rhodobiaceae bacterium
GGGCAATGCATCAATATTCATCACTCGTTTTTGCCGAGCTTCAAGGGAGCGCATCCGTATACGCAGGCGCATGCGCGCGGGGTGAAGCTGATCGGGGCGACGGCGCATTACGTGACCAACGATCTGGACGAAGGTCCTATCATCGAGCAGATGGTGGAGCGCGTGGATCACGCAGCGACGATTGGCGACATGGTGCGCCTGGGGCAGGATTTGGAGGCGCAGACTCTGGCCCGCGCGGTGAAGGCGCACATCGAACGGCGCGTCTTCGTCAACGGGCGGCGCACGGTGGTGTTGCGGTGAGGGGTAGGAAAGAAGTAGGATTCACCGCAAAGACGCGAAGACGCGAAGAAAAAAACGAAGGGCGCTTTGCGCCCAAAACACTCTCGTGGGTACGCGCTGGCGACCTCAGGGTGCTTTACCCTTCGCGCCTTCGCGTCTTCGCGGTGAAATTTTCCTTTTTTGTATAACGCGCTGGACTTTTGCCAATGAAGTATCTTCACACGATGGTGCGCGTTGCTGATCTTGGGGCTTCGCTGGATTTTTATGTCAAGGCGCTTGGCCTGACAGAGGTTCGGCGGGCGGAGAATGCGGGCGGGCGGTTTACGCTGGTGTTCCTTTCGGCGCCAGAAAGCCCTGAGGCCGAGATCGAACTTACCTATAATTGGGACGAGCACGACTATGTGGGCGGGCGCAATTTCGGGCATCTGGCGTTTGCGGTCGACGACATCTATGCGTCGTGTGCGCGGCTGATGGAGCACGGCGTGGTCATCAACCGGCCACCGCGCGACGGGCGGATGGCGTTTGTGCGCTCACCCGACAATATCTCGATCGAGCTGTTGCAGCGGGGCCAGGCTTTGCCTGCGGCGGAGCCGTGGGTATCAATGGTCAATACGGGGGTGTGGTGAAAGCCGCGACCTTTGTGAGATTGCACGCATGAGAGCGGTGCTAAGAAAGTTTGAACCACAAAGGACACCAAGAGACTGGTGATTGTCACAAATCCCGTTGCCTAGTCACAGTGCCTTGGTGTTCTTGGTGGTTCAATCTTTTGGACCGCAGTCTCCGTAAACGACGAGAGGATTGTCATGCCCCCTGCCCTTGTCCGTCCGCCCTCGCGTTCGTATCGCGCCTTCGCCTATGACAGCGCGCATTGGGATCATTATCGTCCGCGGGCGGATGATATTGTGATTGCGACCTATCCCAAATGCGGCACGACGTGGACGCAGCGGCTGGTTTCGATGCTGGTGTTTCAATCGGCAGCGCCGCGTCCCCTGAGCGAGGTGTCGCCGCTGAATTTCTTTACGTTTGAAAATTCGTTCTGGGATCAGCGGCGGCGCGATAATGTTTTGCTGATGCATTATGCTGATTTGAAGAAAGATCTTGCTGGTGAGATGCGGCGGCTGGCGGCGTTTCTGGAGATTTCCATTCCCGAGGCTTTGTGGCCCGAGTTGGTTGCCGCAGGCTCGTTCGGCGCCATGCAGCGCGATGGGGACAGTTTGATGCCTGAAGCGGCGCGGGCCTGGGATGGCGGCGCGCGGACGTTTTTGCACAAAGGCGAGATGGGGCGCTGGCGCGACCTGCTTACGGGGGACGATGTGCGGCTCTACGAGGACAAGGCGCGGCGCCAACTGCCGGAGGCTTGCGTGCGCTGGCTTGAACGCGGGCGCCTCAGTGCGGGCGACCCTGTGTTGCCGGATTGAGTGGCGAGATTAGGGGTTCACACGAAGAAACGAAGCAACGACGAAGAGGAAGGACCAGGCTGCCTGCGGCGCGAAGCGTCCTTTTACCTTCTTACCTTCGTTGCTTCGTTACTCCGTGTGAATCCTTTTCGTCAAAGGCGGGAAATCCGCGACCAACTTACTCCTCATGCGCGAGTGACTGGCGAGTCGAATGATTGATTGCCGCGCTTTATGCGTGTTGAATGCGCGTGGGGAATGCCCAGCGACTTTGGGCCTTGGGGGACTTGTTCGTGAGACTTGGGAAAATCGCGTCGGCATGCGTGCGGGCGGTTGTGGCCGTTGGTCTTTGCATTGGGGCGGCTGCGGCCGATACGCCGGTAAAGCATGAAATGACGGCTGGCGACATCGAGTCCTTTCTCGATGGTCTGGTGCCGTTGCAGATCGAGAGCAATGATATCGCGGGCGTGACGATTGCCATCGTCAAGGACGGCAAGCTGCTGTTCGCCAAGGGCTATGGCTTTGCCGATCTGGAAGCGCGCACGCCGGTGTCCCCTGAAAAGACACTGTTTCGCACCGGCTCCGTCACAAAACTTTTCACGTGGACGGCGGTGATGCAGCTGGTCGAGCAGGGCAAGCTCGACCTGGATGCCGATGTCAGTACCTATCTGGATTTCAAGATCGCGCCGGCCTTCGGCAAGGTTGTGACCTTGCGCAATCTGATGACGCACCGGGCCGGGTTTCAGGAAACGCTCAAACATCTGGGCGCACAAAATTCCGGCAAGGTCGATCTGGGCCGCTATGTGCGCGAGAACAGGCCTGATCAGATTTTTGCACCCGGCAGCACGCCGTCCTACTCGAACTATGGCGCGGCGTTGGCGGGCTATATTGTGGAGCGTGTGTCAGGCGTGTCGTTCGACGATTACGTCGATGACAATATTTTCAAGCCTCTGGGCATGACGAACTCCACGCTCAGTCAACCGTTGCCGAAGGCGCTGGCCGGGCAGATGTCCAAGGGGTACAATTTGGGCTCGGCGGGCGCGCAGGATTTTGAGGTCATCAACGGCTATCCGGCCGGCAGCCAGTCGAGCAGTGCTATCGACATGACGAAGTTCATGCTGGCGCATCTGAACGGCGGCGCCATGGGCGAGCAACGCATTCTCAAGCCGGAAACGGTGGCATTGATGCATGACAGCATCACCAAGACTGACCCGCGCGTGAACGGGATGGCGCTGGGTTTCTATGAAGAGCGGCGCAACGGCATGCAGATCATCGGGCATGGCGGGGACACCGTTTATTTTCACAGCGATTTGCATCTGATCCCCTCCGAGAAACTCGGCTTCTTTGTTTCCTACAACAGTGCGGGGCGCGGGTCGCCGCCGCCGCGCGGACCTTTGTGGGGAAAGTTTCTCGACCGGTATTATCCCTTTGAGCCGCCCGTGACGGCGGTCAAGACCAGCGGCCTGTCGGCGAAGGACGTGGCCGGAAGTTACGTATCCTCGCGGCGGGCCGAGACGTCGGCGCTGAAATTTCTGACCGAGCTCAGCCAGCCCACCGCGACGGCAAACGCGGACGGTACATTGACGGTCGACGCCTTCACTGGCCTGAACGGCCAGCCGATCATCTGGACGGCGATGGGTGACGGTGAGTTTCGCGCGAAGTACGGACAGGGGAAGCTGGTATTTCTGCAAGCGGGCGATGGCGCGATGACCATGCTGAGCGGGTCAGCCGGCGTTGCGATTTTACAGCGTGTCCCCGTTCTGCGGCATGCTTTGGTGACGCTGGGTGTGTTTGGCGTGTCGATGCTGGTTGTCACGCTCAACCTGCTGGCGTGGCCCGTGGCCGCGTTCGTGCGCCGCCATTATGGCGTTGAGCAGGGTTGGACGCTGTGGGAGCGGACCTTGAGGCTCGCTGTCATGCTGACCAGCCTTGCGGTGCTTACTTTTGTTGTGGGATTTGGCGTGGTACTTA
>VFKO01000516.1 GCA_009885515.1 Rhodobiaceae bacterium
GCCGATCCCAAGCGCAGCTTTTTGCAATTCGTCGAAAGCAAACACTTTCCGGACGAATTTACGCAACAGATCCGCAATTTTCGCGTCCGCGGATCGTCGGGCAAGGTCAACATCGCGCTCAGCGAATTACCCCAATTCACCTGCTTGCCGGGCGAAAGTGCGCTGCATCGCGGTGCAATCTCGATCAGCCCAAGCATCGAGTACATCGAACGTGCCTACGACGAGGCGAAGTACGGACAGTTTTCGAAGCAGCCCTATATCGACATGATCATCCCCTCGATGATCGATCGCGATATGGCCCCGCCCGGTCACCATGTGATGTCATGTTTCGTGCAATACGCGCCTTACGATATTGAAGGCGGTTGGGATGATGCCAAGCGCGAGGCTTTCGGTGAGACGGTCATCTCCACGATTGAGCGCTATGCTCCGAACATACGCCGCGCCATCGTCGGCAAGCAGGTGATCACGCCCAAAGACATCGAGCGCATCGCCGGCATCACCGGCGGCAACATCTTTCACGGCGAATTGTTGCTGCATCAATTGTTCTTCCTCAGGCCCGCAGCGAAATGGGCCGACTTCCGCACGCCTTTACCCGGCTACTATTTCGGAGCGGCGGGCGCGCATCCTGGCGGCGGCGTCATGGGCGCGGCCGGCAAGATGGCGGCGCAAGAAGTACTGAAGGATTGGCGATAATGGAGGGCTTCGACAACATCGTGGTCGGTGCCGGTCTGAACGGCTTGGTCGCGGCGAACTATTTGGCGAAAGCCGGGAAGAAGGTGCTGGTGCTCGAACGGCGCGCCATTGCCGGCGGTCAAGCCGTGACGGAATCTTTTGGCAAAGACTTCCAAGTGGACGCACTGCACGCCGGTGGCCAATTGCGCCCAGACATCGTGAGCGATCTCGGTCTGGCTCATCCTACTACAGTCAGCGAACCGTTGATTTCGATCCTGCCCGACGGCCGTCAGCTTCGTTTGTCGGCGGATGCAGATGAACAGACGCTCGCGTCCATCCGCGCGTTTTCGCAACGCGATGCCGAACGTTGGCCGGAATTCGTTGCGTTCATGGGCCAAGCGTCGGCGTTCCTGGACGCCGCCTATCGCACGCCGATGCCGCGCTTGCCGCACGTCACGCTCGCCGAAGGTTGGCCCCTGGCAAAGCTCGCACTCAAGCTGCGCCGCCTTGGCAGCAAAGACATGTTCCGCGTAATCCGCGCGATGCCGATGTCCGCACTCGAACTCACCGAAGAATGGTTCGAGTCGGACGCCCTGCGCGCGGCCGTCGCTTCTGTCGCGATCAACGGACACACGCTCGGGCCCATGTCGGCGGGCACCGGCTACGCCTTGATGCACAACTGGCTCAACCGCGGTGGCCCGGGCCATCGCCGTGTCGAAGGCGGCACTGGCCGCATCGCTGAGGCGCTGGTTGGGGGCTTGAAGGCGCGCGGCGGGGAATTGCGTTTGTCCTCGGCGGTTAAAACTGTGCTCGTCGAGAATCAGCGCGCGCTTGGCGTGCGTTTGGCGAACGGCGAAGAAATCCTGGCGCAAACCGTCATCTCTGCTGCCGATCCGCGCCATTCTTTGCTGGACCTCATCGGTGCGCCCGAGCTGCCGCCGGAGTTCGTGTGGGCGGCACAGTCGATCAAGATGCGCGGTGCGGTTGCCAAAGTGCATCTCTTGACCGACAGCAATCACGGTTTGCCAAACGGCACGCTCGTCATGGCCCCCTCCGTTCGTTACTTGGAGCGTGCTTACGACGCGGCCAAGTACGGCGAGATGTCCACCCAACCTTATTTGGAAATCACATCGTCCGGCCGCGTGGTTTCGCTGCATTTCCAGTTTGCGCCTTACGCGCTTCGCCAGGGCAATTGGGAGCAGCAACGTGCCCAGCTGGAAAGTTGTGCCATCGATACCGCCGCGGCCGCGTTCCCGCAACTCAAGTCGGCCATCCGCGAAATCAAATCGCTGACGCCGCTCGACCTTGAAAAAACCTACGGCCTGACCGAAGGCGACCTCAACCATGGCCAGTTGATCCTCGATCAAATGTTCTTCATGCGCCCGATACCGGGCTGGTCGAACCACAAAACGCCGATCGACGGCTTCTACCTCTGCGGCAACGGCCTCCACGCCGGCGGCGGCCTCAGCGGCGCCAGCGGCCGCAACGCCGCGCGCGCGGTGCTGAAAGCGAATTGATCCTGGGAGCCCGCGGTCTCGGGGAAGAAGCGCCTTATCGGGACCAGCTTTTCGCGCGTCAGAAGTTGGGTGAACGCGCGAGTTCTTCCCCCAGCGGATAAAGCTTGTGCCCAAACTCTGATCGATCTGCTACTGCAAAGTTGCGCTGTCCAGGTTCAGTTTGTTGATCGGAATTCGCTCAAGGGTTGGGCGCTTTTTCTTGAGGGCTTTGAAGAACACCGCGCCATCGCCGACGACCAC
>VFKO01000553.1 GCA_009885515.1 Rhodobiaceae bacterium
GAGAGCAGGCGTCCGGCCGCAGGGCTGCGGATGACTTCACCCGAGCCACCCACATCGGTTGCAATCACGGGCGTACCACAGGCCAGTGATTCCAAGATCACATTCGCCCAGCCTTCGCGGCTCGACATCAAAACAAAGGCGTCGGCAGCGTTGTAGAGATTGGGCAGGTCGCTGTGGGCGATCTGACCAAGAAATCGCACGCGAGAGGCTACACCGAATTGAGTGGCGCAGTTCTGCAGCTTCTCGCGCAACGGCCCCGAACCCGCGATCAGTAATTCACAATCGGGCAAATGAGATAAGGCTTCGATGGCTATCTCGTGCCCTTTCCGCGGGATGAGAGCGCCGACCGAAAGCAAGGCATAGCGAGTTAGTCCCAAATCTGCACGGGTCTTGTCTCTGTCGAGTTGCCGAAAGACAGTTGTGTCAACGCCATTTCGAAGGACTGCTATTTTGTCTTTCCCAATTCCAAGGCTTTCGAGTTCGGTTTTTAAAGATTGTGAGACCGTAACAATCGCCGTTGCGGAACGCGCTGCCCAAAGAATTTGAGAACGTTCGAACTGGTTCTTTGCGTGTTGGGTCAAGTCGCTGCCGCGCGCGGTGACGACGAACGGTTTGTTGAAGGCGCGGGCAAGCAAAGCGGCGGCAATACCGTCGGGATAAAAATAGTGGGCGTCGATGAGGTCGAATGCGAGTCCTTGAGACATGAGGTTACGCAGACTTCGGCGGGCTGCGAGGTACAGCAATAAAGGTGTCAGCAGCGAACCAATTTTTGGAACAACTGCAAAGCGAGGATGGTGAACAGTCACACCCTGACGTTGTTCCAATTTGGGGATGCGGGCGAAAGCACTGTAACGACCCCACAATGGCGATTGGAATGGGAAGTAGGGCACTGGCGCCATGACAGTCGCTTGCAGGTCTCCCAGCGCGAGCGTGTGGCGGAGGCGATTTTCAACAAAAATGCCGTGATTGGGCTGTTCACTGTTGGGGTAAAGCGTTGAAAAACAGAGAATTCGTGTCACAGGCGAATTCTTAATAGTGCTGTTGCAGCGCAGGACATGGGTTGACTTGTGTTTGAAGGGCACAGTTGAAGTTGCATTTTTGTTCTCAATGCATTGGCTGTGCGGTGACAATTGGAGCAAGGCGGCAAGGTCTTTGCATCTGTTCACATTAGTACGAATCGATTCATGAAGGGTGCCAGAAATGTCACAACCAAAAAAGCTAACAAATGGTAAGCTCCCCTAGGGTTTTCACCTTAAATGGGTTGCGGATCCAACAGGTCATAGCCATTGCGAAGGATTTTTGTCTTGTTTTTCAGACGGTCATTCTGACTTTCCTGACAGGCATTCTGATATTTCAGACGAGCGCGATTGATCTGAGTGAAAATAACGAACTGGTCCGTTGCGTGCGTCTTAGTTAAGGCCACGGGTGCGCTACGGACGAGACGTTGGGGATTGAAAGTAGCTGAACTTAAGTTTCGTGGGGTGCGCGAGCGATGAAATTTTTTAGACATTATCTGAGCTTGCCGACGGTACTGTTGGCAGTGTTCGAGTTTCTGTTGTTTTTGACCGCGATGATCGTCTTTGGCATCGCTGGCGATTATGACAGTTTGTATTTTCGCGGGATGGGGCATCTCGACTTGTGGCAGGCGGTCATAGTTGCATTTTTCTACACCGCAATTTCCTCGGCGATGGGGCTTTATAATCGCGATGCGCTTCTGGATTTCCGTGCATTTATTGGCCGATTTTTGCTCACCAGCCAAGTTGTGCTGTTGCCAACGGTTTTGTTTTTTGCTGTCGCCAAAGCCGCAACGGATCTACCGTTTGGCTGGTATATTGGAATTCTTTCACTGGCGATCGGCACTTATTTTTCGATTGTTCTGATCGTGCGTGTCATCGTTTTTTGGACGGTCGATCATCCGGTCTTTAAACGCCGCATTCTGATCTTGGGCGACGGCCCCTTGGCAGACCGGGTTATTGGTTTTGTTCGCGCTGAAGGTAGCGCACATTTGCGTTGCGTCGGCATTAGCGGGCGCAAGGAGGCAGACCGGCAATCAGCACTGACGATCGGAAATTTGGCGCTGCGCCTGCATCCGGAAGCGTCCCCGATTTCATTGCCGGAGATCGCCGAAGCGACGCGGGCTGAAGAAATTGTCGTGGCCACCAATGAGAGGCGGGGCCTGCCGTTCAACGAGCTCCTGGAGTGCCGGTTGCGGGGCATTCAAGTTACCGACTATGGCAAATTTTGGGAGCGCGAAGCCGGGACGATCGATGTCGAGCAAGTCGGCCAAGGGGCGCTCGCTTTCGAAGACGGCTTTCGTGTGAATTTTTCACGACGCTTTTTCAAACGCGCTCTCGACATTGTTGTCGGGTCGGCGTTTTTGATTTTAACAGCACCGGTGTGTGCCGTCGTGGCCATCCTCGTCAAACTCGACAGTCCAGGTCCGGTGTTGTTCTTTCAAGACCGTGTCGGGCTCGATGGGCGCGTTTTTCGGATCTGCAAGTTTCGCAGCATGAGCGCCGATGCCGAAGCCGACGGCGTTGCACGCTGGGCCTCGGAACGCGATCCACGCATCACACGGGTGGGCCGACTTATTCGCCGGGTCCGCCTCGACGAGTTTCCTCAAGTCGTCAACGTTCTTCTGGGTGACATGAGTTTCATCGGTCCGAGGCCCGAACGTCCGGTCTTCGTCGAGCAACTACGGAAAGATATTCCCTTCTATGACATCCGCCACCGAGTCCAACCCGGCATCACAGGGTGGGCACAAGTGAGCTACAAGTACGGAGCCTCGCGCGAGGACGCCAAGCGGAAACTCGGCTATGATTTGTACTACGTCAAGAATGGTGACTTGCTGCTGGATTTTGCGATTCTTCTCCAATCCGTGCGCGTGATCTTGTTCGCACACGGCGGCCGCTA
>VFKO01000024.1 GCA_009885515.1 Rhodobiaceae bacterium
CCACCTCTCGCGTATAGAAAACAGCACCACCGCGGTCCCTATCGTCTAGCGGTCAGGACATCGCCCTCTCACGGCGAGAACAGGGGTTCGATTCCCCTTGGGGACGCCATCCAGGGCCTTATCGCCCAGCCACCTGTCCTATTTCCCAGAAAATCCGGCGCTTTTCAGCCCGCCTTTTTAGGACAAACAGGACACAGGACACTGTCTCAGAACACTGTTCACGCTGTCCTGTTCACCGGACAAGTCGCAAGGCTCCCTGGAAATTCCATCTGCCAAAATTTATCGCAACCGCCGCCGCCGCGACCCGCGGGCGCAATTCCAGACACTCACCCGCAATACTTTTTCGCGCGGACTCACGAGGCGGATCACAACGCAAAGGCCACGCCAGCCGGTTCACAATGTCAAGCAGCACGCCCAGATCAACCCCAAAATAACTCCACGACGCGTAAAAGAACATTTAAGGAACTATATCGCCAAAGTCAAGCCAAAAAACCGCCGCCCGCACAAGCTCTGACCAAAAGCCGCAGCCGCTATCACCGACGCCTATGGCACGGGCACGGCAAAGCTCGCTGGACTCGTGCATGTGTTTCGCACGCGGGCGTTGAGCACCATCATCCCGCCGGGATCGACCAGCTGAGGCGGGGATCGAGGTCGCTTCTGCGGGCATAGTCGACCCGCAGCGCACGACGGCTGACGGCTAAAAGCGACGAGCTCGATCGGTGGAGTGTCAACGCCTTCACGATCAACACATCGCCCGGGTTCGCGCGACAGACTTCGATCTCGTGCATTTCGGCCACGTCCTTCGCCTGCCTTGCGTCAACGAAGCCTTTCCTGTGGCTGCCCAGCGCAATCTCGATGGCTCCATTGGTCTCGTCACACCCATCGAAGTGAACGCGAATGAACACCATGTTGTGCAGCACGCCGATGGGCGGCTCACAATGCCAGACCGGCCCCTTCTCAACCCAGTTCGAATAGCCCGGCATTTCGATTTGGTCCGCCACCGCGATCACACGATCCTGGTGCCATGGCACCGACCAGTTCGCCGACGAGGACTTGTTGAACGCCACGATGCGGACCGGGGTTGCGTCTACTCCGAGGCGTACGGCCTGGCGTGATATGACGCTTGCAGGCCCAAGATAACGGGCCAATTCCGTCGTGAGGTCCAGGCGGATACCCGGAATCTCTCCGGCATCGCAATGCTGCGCGAATGCGCGCGCCTCGCCCGGCGACAATAGTCCCCTGCTCCATACTCGACCTTGCGATTCCAGTTGTTGCTGAACATCCATGGCGGGTTCCCGATGCTAGAGTAGCGCGAAAATGCAGAACCTAACGGTAGCTTATCGTGCCCCACTTCGAGGCAGCCGAATCTCGCCGGGACACCAATTACCTGTCACCGTATTCAGTAGCCGTTTGGCGATGGCGGAATCGCCGCGAAGAGCAGGCGGGACGCCTGCTCTTAGAACTCTCGTTGACAGTGCACTTAATTCGACCGGCCCGGGTTATCTCAGACACCATCTCATATTACGCAGCTTTAGAAGCACCTAACCGGTTATATTTATTGACATTTCACCCTGCCTCGACTAATCTGCAATGCAACTGCGGATTGGACGGGAGATGGTCAAGAACATTCAACGCACGTTGAGGAAGTCCATTCTTGATGCCAGCGAGAGCTTCAAGGTGGTCTTGCTGACAGGGCCGCGCCAGGTCGGAAAAACTACGCTCTTGCAAGACGTGCAAAAGGGGTCTCGTTCCTATGTCACCCTGGATGATCTCAATTTGCGGCTGGCGGCGCAGCAAGACCCGGCCAGCTTCCTGGACAGGCTTGAACTTCCTGTTCTGATTGACGAGGTGCAGTACGCGCCGGACCTGTTCCCTTATATCAAGATCGCGGTCGATAAAACCAAGCGGAATGGTCTGTTCTGGCTCACCGGATCGCAGCAATTCGACATGATGAAAAACGTAACAGAGTCGCTCGCCGGCCGCGTGGCGATTTTGCATTTGCAGGGTATCTCATTATCGGAGGAACAAGGCCGCGCCGACGACCCGCCGTTCCTGCCGGATCTGGCCCTGCTCAAATCACGGCAAAAGGCCGCCCAGAAAACGAATAAGCCCCTGACGCTGCCAGAGGTCTATCACAAGATATGGCGCGGCTCTTACCCCGACATGGTCGTGCAAGGAAACGACAAGAACTGGGAGCGCTTCTACAGCTCTTATGTTGCAACCTATATCCAGAGGGACGTGCGGGACTATCTGAATATCAACGATACCGCCACGTTTCACAAATTCATGCAGATCGCGGCCGCGCGGACGGGCCAGCTTATCAACTACGCGGATATGGCGCGCGATGCCGGCATGAGCGAGAACACCATCAAGACGTGGTTGAATGTCCTGCACGCTTCCGGCGTCGTTCATCTGCTCCAACCCTATTTCAACAACCGCACCAAGCGGCTGGTCAAAACGCCCAAACTGTATTTCATGGACACAGGGCTTTGCGCCTATCTGACCGGCTGGCTCAGTGCTGATGTCCTGGAGCGCGGGGCGATGTCCGGGGCGATGTTGGAAACATGGGTCATCTCCGAAATCATCAAATCCATCCTGCATCACGGCCGCACACCGCGCGTCTATTTCTACCGCGACAAGGAGAAGCGGGAAATCGATCTGCTGATTGAGGAGAACGGAACGCTCTACCCGATCGAGATCAAGAAAACGGCCTCCGTCGAAAATGCGAGGTTCAAGGGATTTGACATGCTCGAAGCCCTCAACACCCGCATCGGGCATGGCGGGGTCATTTGCATGGCGAGCGCACTTGTCGCTCTCGGTGATAATGTCGATGCGATACCTGTCGGATATCTATAATACCAGCGGACCAGAATTTGGACTCGTGGGCCGTATCGAGTCCGCCTCAAGGCATAGACTCGACGGTCGCCAAGGCTCACCAAGAACGTTTGCGAAGCGCATTTACTCGCCGTAGTACTATCATCCGGCAAAATCAGTTCAAACGCTCAGCATCGGGAAAAGAATCATGTGGTTTTGTGACACTCGTGGCTGCATGGCAGCAGTGCTCCTCGTATTGAGCGCCACTGCCTGCGCCCCGCCTCCCACAGATGCCTGGCCCACCTTCGTCAGCCGGCAAACCGTGAAAGACGCCTTCGACCGCCAAGCCGCCATCGACAACACCGATCGCACGGTGGCCCAATGCGTCGACGTGCATGCGGTGATGAGTTGCGGTTTTGTCATTGACGCCTTCGCGCGCGACGTGCCGGAGGAAGCCGCCCCCTTCAAAGGCCCGAACGCCGAAATGCCAAACGAACTCCTGGAAATCACCGGCCTCAATTCCCAACCGGTGTCGAACGTCGATCTCGAAGGCAACGGCGCGACGCCGGCCCGCCGCTTTCACTATCTTGGTCAATTCAAAACGCTGCTCCGCGTGCTGTCGCCGGGTATCGCGGCACCTGAGATTGACAAGCTCATCTACGAACTCCAACTCGGCGCCACGCCGCAAAAAGAATTACGCACGAAAGCCCTTCGTCCCTTCGCGAAAATCACCTGCGCCCAAGGCGGCGGCACCTCGGCCTACATCCAATGCCAAACTGAAAAGCCGC
>VFKO01000137.1 GCA_009885515.1 Rhodobiaceae bacterium
ATCGGCAAAGCCGAGAACACGCGGGCGGGGTAACTTGCCGCCCATTCCAGCACCTGCATGCCGCCCATCGATCCGCCGGCAACGCAAAACAAACTGTCGATTTTCAGATGATCGATCAGCATCGCTTGAGCCCGCACCATGTCGCGTATGGTGATAACCGGAAAATTCAAACCGTACGGCATACCAGTCGCTGCCGCTGTCTCATGTGGCCCAGACGATCCCATGCACCCGCCCACCACATTGACGCAAATGACAAAAAAGTGGTTGGTGTCGATGGGCAGGCCCGGCCCCACCATCGATGCCCACCAGCCGGACTTTCCCGTGTGGGGGTTCGTTCCTGCTGCATACTGATCGCCGGTGAGCGCATGGCACAACAAGAACGCATTGCTGCGCTGGGGGTTGAGTGTACCGAACGTCTTCCAGGCAAGTGTGAGCGGCGCCAGCCGGTCACCCGAGTCGAGCACGAGCCCCTGATCCGGCGGGAAGGTGTAGGAATGCCCCGCCTCTTCGCCTGCGGCATTTGACATCGCCGAAAACGGCTGAAAAGTCGAGGACATGGGTTGGCGCAAATCGTTGGCTCTTAACTTCCGGGATTGACGCCATGCATCAACTCCAAGTCAATGTTTTCTTTGCACAACGTCGGTTCGATACCCTAAGAAGTCGCCCATGAAACCTGTTCCCGGAATATTGGACATATCACCCTATATCGGTGGCCGCGCCGAAGCCCAGGGCGCGACCCGCGTATTCAAGCTGTCGTCGAATGAATCGCCGCTGGGTCCAAGTCCCCACGCCATCGAAGCCTTCAAGGCCGCCAGTGCATCGCTTCATCTGTATCCGGAAAGCAGCGCTCTGGCCCTGCGCCGGGCGCTCGGCGATGCCTACGGCCTTAACCCTGAGCGCATCGTTTGCGGAAATGGCTCTGATGAGTTGCTGCATTTATTGCCGCAAATCTATGCCTCACCCGGCGATGAAATAATCTACAGCGCGCATGGATTTCTGGTTTACCGGATTGCAGCTCTGGCGGCGAGCGCGACTCCCATCTCTATACCGGAGCCCGGCCTGGTCACTGACATTGACGCAATCTTGGCAAGAGCGAGCGAGCGTACCAAAATAGTCTTCCTCGCCAATCCCAACAACCCAACCGGCAGTTACAATACCGCCGCCGGCTTGCGCCGCTTGCGAGCGGGCTTGCCCGAACATTGTTTATTGGTCATCGATGCGGCTTACGCCGACTATGTTGATCGCAATGACTATGAAAGCGGGATTGAACTCGTCGCCACCACGCCAAACACAATCATGACTAGAACATTTTCGAAAATCTTCGGCTTGGCGTCGTTGCGCGTCGGCTGGGCTTATGGTCCGGCCTCCGTGATCGATGCGATCAATCGGGTCCGTGGCCCCTTCAACGTTTCTACGCCCGCCCAGGCGGCGGCGGTTGCGGCAATTGAAGATCGCGCCCATGTCGCGCACGCCAAGGCGCACAATTCCCAATGGCTGTCGTGGCTGACCGGGCGTATCGCCGCAACTGGGCTAAAAGTTCATCCCAGCGTGGGCAACTTCTTGATGATCGAATTTTCACCGTCAAGCAACAAAACGGCGGCGTTGGCGGACAAGTTCTTAATGCAGCATGGCGTCATTTTGCGCGGCATTGCAGCTTACGGCCTGCCAAATTGTCTGCGCATTTCGGTCGGCACCGAAGAAGGCAATCGCGCCGCCGTGGCGGCTTTGGAAGAGTTCATGGCATGACAACACAAACAGGGCAGGTCTTCACCAAGGTAGCCTTGATCGGCGTTGGTCTAATTGGCTCATCAATCGCCCACGCCATGCGTCGCGGCAGTCTCGCCGCTCACATCGCCGGACACTCCGGCAGCGCCGACACCCGCAAGCGTGCCGGTGACCTTGGCTTTTGCCACTCCATGCATGAAGACCCGCTGGACGCAACCCGCGACGCCGATTTGGTCGTCTTGTGCACGCCGGTCGGCGCATTCGGTCAGATAGCTCAAGCAATAGCACCGGCCCTGAAACCCGGCGCTATTCTCACGGATGTTGGCTCGGTCAAGATGGCTGTCTTGCGCGACGTGGGGCCCCATGTTCCGTCAGGCGTTCACTTCATTCCGGGCCACCCCATCGCCGGCACGGAGCATTCAGGGCCAGAGTCGGGCTTCGCCGAGCTCTTTGATGGCCGCTGGTGTATCCTGACGCCGCCGCCCGGTGTCGATGCCGTGGCGCTCGAAACGCTAAGTGCATTCTGGCGCGGTTGCGGCTCACGTGTTGAAATCATGGACGCCAAGCACCACGACCTGGTCCTCGCCATCACCAGCCACGTTCCTCACCTGATCGCCTACAATATCGTCGGCACCGCCAGCGACCTCGAACAAGTGACGCAAAATGAAGTTATCAAGTTCTCAGCCGGCGGCTTTCGCGATTTTACGCGCATCGCATCCTCCGATCCCACAATGTGGCGCGATGTTTTCTTGAACAATCGCGAAGCGGTCCTTGAAGTCTTGGGCAGATTTTCCGAAGACCTCGCCCGTCTGCAACGCGCAATCAGATGGGGCGAGGGCGATATGTTGTTCGAACTCTTCACCACCACCCGTGCCATCCGCCGCGGCGTCATCGAAGCCGGCCAGGACACCCCCGCCCCCAACTTTGGCAGAGACGCGAAGAAACCACGCACGACGCCGTAAGCATCAAGGAAAAGGTGCAGGCGTCGGCAACAAGGGTTGCATCGTCATCACGCGTGCCGGTCCCAAAAAGACGTCCCCTTCCTCAAAGCGCAGCGGCACCGTGATGCGCCGCTTGGGATCGCCGCTCACAAAGGCCAACACGTCCAGCACGGGCTTGGCTGCCAAGTGCGTTTCCTTGGTGATCCAGCCGTTGGCCTCAAGTACTTCAAGAATGCGCGGATGATTGCCAAGCGTCAGCTTCAACCGCCCCTGCGGAAAACTGCGGGCGTCGAGTTTCAACTCACCAACGGCTGCAACGCTTATTCCGCCCCACTCGAGTTCGAACCGCCTGATGTCAACCGGCGTATCGGTCTGTTGCCACGCCGCAATGAGAGCCGAACTGGACGCAATGGGAAGTTTTTCAGGCAGCTTGAGGCCTATGTCGATGTCAAAAAGCTGGATCGCAGGTCCAAGCGGCAATTCAAGATTTCCCTGCAGCGCCACGTTTTTGAACAGCGTCGCGACGTCGACACGGGGCAACGGTTCGCTCTCACTGACGGCACTCAGCGTCAGGGTGGTCGACGCTTCCTCGACGATGAAGTTGAAATCGGCGGCGTCAAGCTTTCCTTTGCCGGTCAACCTCTGCACGTCAACAAAAAGAGTCTGGGCACGCTCGCTGCTCGATGCTGTTAAACGCGCTCTATCTGCCCTTGCGTCCGTTTCGATCCAACGGCCCTCACCGACGTAAAAGAGATGCTGCTCACCTTCCAGTGAGAACTCGATGCTTTTGAGTGCCAATGGCGGCAAGTGGGCGACAATGCGCTCGCCGTTCCATGCAGCACCCAGATCGGGCGCGAGTAAACGCACCTTCGTGAGCGTGGCTTCAACATTGTATGGGAATCCTTTGACGTCTAGAGAATCCCAATCCAAATTACGCCCAAGCGCACGCTGCTCTGCTTGTAGGGTCACGACGTTTTCGCGCACGCCATCGGCGACGATGCGCCACCACCACGCATATCCGGCAAGCACAAGTGCCACAATGGCGATCGGAATCAACAATGCAGTCACAGGCAAGTAGAGGCTCAGACGCGCACGAAGCCTGACCACGGCGCTCACGAGTTGACCGGCCAAGATGCTGAGCCAAGTCACCACGTCACGCGAGATCCAATGGCGCCATCAGCCGCACCGTGAGTGGCCGCAACTCAGGCAAGTGTCGCAACCCTCTATGCGCGTGAGGCTGGGACTGCTGCAGCGGGGGCAAAATTTGAAGGATTGGGTCAGCGCCCCGGCACTAAAAGACGCAGCGCTCACCGGTGAGGCCTCGCCGCGAGTAACTTCTGACCCGCTGGGAAGGCGTTCTGCGATGCTGGCGGCCTTCGGGTGCGGGTTTGTGACCAATCCGGGTCTCGACAAGAAATTTATTGCAATCATATGCTCCTCGATGACGCCACCGATCGCCGCCAAAAGCGAAGGCACATATTGCCGGTTCACCCACTGACCGCCACGCGGATCGAACACAGCCTTTAACTCATCCACCACAAATGAAACGTCGCCGCCGCGCCGGAACACGGCGCTGATCATGCGTGTCAACGCCACCGTCCATGCGTAATGCTCCATGTTCTTGGAGTTGATGAAAATCTCGAACGGCCGCCGCCGACCGCCTTCGACGATGTCGTTGAGCGTGATGTACATGGCATGTTCGGATTCAGGCCAGCGCACCTTGTAGGTCGATCCGGGCAGCGCCTCCGGCCGGTCCAACGGGCGGGTCATGTAGACCACGCCGCCCTCGCTCGCCACGGGTTTTGGGCGCACAGGCGCGGGTAACAAGGTCTCTGCAGGCGGTAAGGCCTCTACCGGGCCAGGCTTTTGGACATCATCGATGCTCAAAATAGAACCGGTAATGTCGTTCGGCCTCCACGTCGTGCAACCTTTGCACCCTGTTTCGTACGCCCGCAGATAGATGTTCTTGAAGGCGTGGAAAGAAATATCTGCGGGGCAATTGACGGTTTTCGAGATTGAGCTATCGACATATTTCTGGGTCGCAGCTTGCACAGCGATATGTGCGTCGGGTGTCAAGCCCTGAGCGTTGACAAAATAATCGGGCAGTTTTTGCGCGCCGAACAGCGTACGGTAAAGTCTGTAGGCATAGTCTTCGACGAGCTCGTCTGTCTTCTCGCCGTTTTCCCGCGTGATTTTACGCCTGTAGCTGTAGGCAAACACAGGTTCAATCCCGCTCGAAACATTCTCCGCAAGCAATGATATTGTGCCGGTGGGCGCGATCGATGTCAAAAGGGCGTTGCGAACGCCGTGATCAGCAATCGCCCCGCGAATATCGGCATCAACACTGCGCAACGTCGGACCCGCCAAATATTTATCCTGCACAAAAAGCGGAAACGGACCCTTCTCTGTGGCCAGCTCGTTCGAAGCCGAATAGGCAGCGCGCTGAATTTTCCTGAACCATCGTTCGATCAGTGCCACCGACTCTGTGCTGCCGTAGGTGGACCGGCACATGATCAGCGCATCTGCAAGGCCTGTCACGCCCAGTCCGATGCGCCGTTTGGACTTTGCTTCGCGTTCTTGTTGCGGCAGCGGATAATTCGAAACATCGATCACATCATCCAAAAACCGCACCGCAATGCGGGTGATCGCATCCAGCTCATTCTCGTCGAGCCGCGCGGTTTCGGTGAACGGGTCTTTGACCAGTTTGACCAGATTGATCGAGCCCAGCAAGCACGCCCCATAAGGTGGTAAGGGCTGCTCACCACAGGGGTTGGTTGCCGAAATGTTTTCGGCGTACCAAAGATTGTTCCGCTCATTGACGCGGTCGATGAAAATCACGCCGGGCTCTGCATAGGCATATGTCGACGCCATGATCCGGTCCCAAAGGCCGCGCGCAGAAACGGTGCGGTAGATTTTGCCGTCAAACACAAGGTCCCACGCCAAATCTTGCTTGACGGCACTCATGAATTTGTCGGTCACCAGCACCGACAGATTAAAGTTCCTCAAGCGGTCTTTGTCGCGCTTGGCTTCGATGAACGCCTCGATGTCGGGATGATCGCACCGCAACGTCGCCATCATCGCGCCCCGGCGTGAGCCCGCCGACATAATCGTACGGCACATCGCGTCCCAAACATCCATGAACGATACCGGGCCTGAGGCGTCGGCCCCGACACGCGTTACCTCTGCCCCTGCCGGACGCAAAGTTGAAAAATCGTGCCCAATGCCGCCGCCTTGCTGCATCGTCAACGCTGCTTCTTTCAAACTGTCGAAGATGCCACCCATATCGTCGGGGATCGTTCCCATGACGAAGCAGTTGAACAATGTGACGGCGCGCCCGGATCCCGCACCGGCCAATACTCGCCCTGCCGGCAGAAATCTGTGCTCTTGCAAAATACGAAGGAACTCGTCGCGCCACCGTGACCGCACCTCAGGCCGCTCCGCCAGCGCAACGGCCCCAGCGACGCGAGCCCACGTATCACGCATCTCTTCGTCGCCACGCGCAACACCCGGCCCCTTCAACCGGTACTTCAAATTCCAGATCTGATGCGAAATATCCTGAAACGATTCCATCGATCTGCTGACCTTGTGCGCGCAATTGAGCAATCTAGCCTATCGCAACGCATCGTACAAGAATTTGTTCTCTCTATGTTCAAAATCCGCACGCTAAACCATTGCAGAAATTAACGAATTGGATTCGCAGCAATTTTAGACCGCCAAAGGTTTAAATCCGCCTTCCACCAGCAAGCGCTTGGTAGCCCCTTCAAGCTGACACTCCAGTTCAGTCATGAAATTCTGCCGCTTCATGCCAGGCGGAATGGCAGGTAAGAACTCGACCACAATGCGGCCAGCCTTCGGCCAAGTACCTTTTCGCGGCCAATAAAGCCCAGAATTTAGGGCGATGGGTATACATGGCACATCTAGCGCCACATAAAGGGCCGCCACGCCCGGTTTGTAGTCCGCAGCTTCACCAGGAAGCTTGCGCGTACCTTCAGGAAAAATCACGACCGGACGTCCGGCCAGCAATCGATCTTTCGCCGCTTTGATCATCTCGCGCAGCGCCGACGCATGTCCGAACCGGTCGATGACGATCATTTCATTTTTTTGCGCATACCAACCATACACCGGCACCTTCAAAAGCTCGCGCTTCATGACTATAGCAGGATCCTTCAGCAAGACATGCTGCGCAATCGTTTCCCACATCGACAAGTGCTTGGCGGCATAGATGGCTGGGCCTTGGGGTACATTCTCACGTCCGCGTACTTCATAATCCAGTCCAACAATGTGCTTGAGCCCCCAAAAACTGACTCCCGCCCAAATCTCCATACCCAGTACGACCGCTCGCCGCGGCATCAGCAACGCTGGCAACCAAATGAGATTGAGCAGGATCGACCAAGACCAAAAGAAAATCTGGAATAACAAGGCGCGCAAACTAGATCTCACTTTGGCGCTAAGACCGTTTGCGGTGCATCGTCCGTGGGCGGCATGCCGGGTGCTACTTCAATTGTAGCGGTGCCCGGCACTGGCGCAGGCTTGGTCCAAAGCCCCGACGCTGCCGCGACGCGAACTGTGGCTGCAAGATATTTCAGATACTCACCCGCCAGCACACCGGTGGTGTAGGGCTCACGCCACCACTCGCTCAAATGCACGTCATCGGGAAACACCGGGTAAGTCACGAACTCAGTCTCAGGCAGCACAGCTTGAAGTTCCAATATGCTGCGCGGCATATGATAGCTTGCAGTAACGATGATCACGGTGCGATAGTTATGCCCGCTGACCCAAGCCGCAGTCTCCCCGGCGTTACCGATTGTATTTTCAGCACTGCGCCCAAGATCAACACAGCACAACGCACGCCGTGAGAGTCCGCCGACAGCATCGAACAGCTCTTCGCGCGAGGTGTCGCTATGCACCCCAGAGATCAACAGTCGCGCTCCTTTGTCCTGATCTAAAAGTTCCAAGGCCGCCTGCAACCGTCCCTCGCCGCCGGTCAAGGCCACGATCGCATCCGCACGGCCCGGATCCGAAGAGGTGCGCGCAAGCGACCAAACAAAAACGGGAAAGCCCAGCACTGCAACAACGAAAGCAGCCACAGCCACACGAAACACGAGGCCGATCCATGCCCATCGTCTTGAAATGTCGTGCCGCAACTCTAACTCTCCGTCAGCAAGGCCTCGACGGCCGCATACAGGTCATCATAAACCGCCACCGGCAAAATGTCCTCAGGTAAGCCTTTTGCCTGCAATTCTGCGCCTTTTCCCGTGCGAACCAGGACGCGCTTGATTCCCAGTGCCTTGCCGGCCTGCAGATCTCTCAGTTGGTCGCCCACCATCACAGCGTCATGCGGCGCCATACGAAAATGCGCCAGGGCCTCCCTCAACATTCCCGGTTTGGGTTTCCGTCGCTCATGCTGCGACCAGGGCGGTTCAGTACACGTGAGCAGCAAATCAACACGCCCGCCGTCGCGCCATAGTTCATCGCGCAGTTTTTCGTTAATCCGCTCGAGCATCTCTTCCGTAAACACACCACGCCCTACGCCCCCTTGATTGCTCACAACTGCAACCTTGATGCCGGATTTGTTCAGCCGTGCACATGCCTTCGCCGCCCGCTCAATCAACTGGAGTTCGCCGGGGTGCTTCACATAGTCAACCCTGTCTTCGTTCAGCACCCCGTCACGATCAAGTAAAGCGAGTTTCATGGCATCCGGCCAAGCACGCGCAACACCGTGAACCGCGCGGTCAACATCGCGATCAGTCCCATAGCGGCGGGCACAAATAGCAACCACAAATACTGAAGGGGCGAGCTGACCAATTGCGGCAAATATTGTGCGGCGACCGGCGATTCCCGGCCGTCCCAAAAAAAGCTGCTCCCGATGAGTGTAAAGGCAGCAATCACAAGGCCGATGATTCCACCCCGTATTCCAAGCCACAAAAAATGACGTTGGAATTCGCTGGCGATAAACACATCGCGGGCACCAATCATGTGCACGACCTCAACAATCTCACGATGCGTTTGCAAGCCCGCTTGCGTTGCAAAAATCACAATTGCCAAAGTGGCAAGCGCGATCAGCAGCAGCACCGACCAACCGACGGCTTCCGACGATGCGGCAAACCCTGCGAGCTCGGCATTCCATCGCTTGTGATCATCAAGATGAGCGCCCGGCACACTATCAGCTAGTGCGCGCGCCAAACCTTCAAGCTCGACTTGCTGCCCGGGTGTCAAAGTCACCTCGATCAGTTGTGGCACAGGCAGACCATCAAGGGCTTTGCCATCACCAAGCCACGGTTCGAGCAACGCTTTTGCGTCATCACTGGTAAGTGGCTTGGCAGAAAAAATTCCCGGCCACTGGCTGACCAGCCGAACTGCCTCTTTCAGTTGGTCTGCCGGCGAAATTTGCGGCGACGGCAATAGCTGAACCGTCAAGGACCCAGACAGACCGTCCGTCCATTCCGAAGCGAGTCGGCTCAGAGTCAAAACACCGCCCAAGGCTAGGCACGCCAAGAAACTCATCACGGCAACAATCGTGTGCAGGGTAGCACCCGACGCACTGTCTGCTGGCATCAACCCCGTTGGAGCATGGCTGTTCACGCGCGCTTGACCTCGCTCAGAAGGTGATCATGGGCCACCCCGGTCGTCAATCGCCCCTCGCCCAACCGGAAAATGCGCGTCGAAGGCAGGCGCTCCAGGATGCGTTGATCATGCGTCGCAATCATGACGCAAGTGCCCAATCTGTTCAGTTCTATGAACAGCCGAATGATTCGCGCACCAATTTCAGGATCGACGTTGCCCGTCGGTTCATCCGCAAGCAGCAATTCAGGCTTGGCCACCACCGCACGGGCGATCGCGACGCGTTGCTTTTCACCGCCCGACAGCGTTGCAGGTTTTGCATTCAACCTGTTTCCAAGGCCAACCCAGAGGAGCAACTCTTCAACTTCCGCCCGAAAATGAGATTCGTCCTCCCCCGTTACCAGGCGTGGCAGCGATACATTTTCGAACACGGTCAAGTGGTCGAGAAGCCGGAAATCCTGGAACACCACGCCGATCCGGTGCCGAAGGGCCGGCAGCTCATCCCGGGGGGTAGAGGCGATGTCCCGGCCAAACATAGAAATTGCACCGCGCGACGGCCTCTCGGCCAGGTAGATAAGCTTGAGCAAGGACGTCTTGCCTGAGCCCGACGGTCCGGTTAGTAAATGAAATGACCCTTTCTCAAGTGAAAAGGAGATGTCGCGCAGAACTTCGGGGCCAAGCCCGTATCTCATTCCGACATTCTCGAACCGAACCACCAATTAATCCTTTTGGGTTAATGGTTTAGGACAAAGTATTGTGATCGCTCTTGCTTGCAGCTGCAAAAGCGTTATGCCAAAAACCAAGAATCGACACGGGCCATAGCCTGGAATGATAATAACCTGTCCACACTGTGCAACTCGTTATCTTCTCGAGGCTGGAGTAGTACGGCCTCCTGGCCGACAGGTCCGTTGCGCCCGTTGCCAGCACATGTGGTTCCAAGAGCCCAGCCAGGATCTGCCGACGCCAATCCCGATTCCCGTTGAGGAGCAAGTCTTTACGGGTCCGATCACTGATCGATCACGCATGCTTGG
Organism: Rhodobiaceae bacterium; assembly: GCA_009885515.1. Lineage (GTDB taxonomy): Bacteria > Pseudomonadota > Alphaproteobacteria > Micropepsales > Micropepsaceae > SZUA-430. The sequence continues at coordinate 10,259 of VFKO01000137.1, forward strand.
GCCACCACCGGCGGAACCAGCAATGCACTCTCTACCTCGTTTCGAGGCACCGCCACCACCCAAATCATTCGAACCACTTTCCGCTTCTCCGGACTCAATGTCGGCGCAATTTAACAACCGGCGGCGTGAGAGTTCACGGGGTATGGCTGGGTTAGTGATTGTGTTAGCATCCTTTGCACTGTTTCTCTTGGTTTTTTTGTCTTTGCCAAACGAGATTGCAACATACTGGCCACAAACGGCGAGTCTCTATAACGCGCTTGGCTACGAAGTAAATAAAAGCGGCTTCAGGATCGTGGCCACCCAAACACAAGAACTAGCAAACTCGATCCAATCATTGTTATCAAAGGGCAAATCATCAACGAAACCGGGAGAGAGCTCTCCGTTCCCAGTGTTAGGCTTTCAATACGCGACCGCTCCGGCCGGGAACTTCACAACTGGATTGTTCGTGCCGACCAAGACCTCCTGGGACCTCACGGCGAAGGTTCATTCAGCGCTCGACTAGAAAGCCCGCCCGCAGACGCCTATGACCTAGAGGTTCGTTTCGCCCGAGAAGGTGAGCGGTGATCACCGATTTTCAGCTTGAACCCTTATTTTCCGCCAGCACAATTGCAGCGCGCCTCACATCTCTCGCTGGCGAGATAGCTGTTCAAATGCCCCCTGAATTTGTTGCAATCGCAATACTAAAGGGCAGTTTTGTTTTTGCAGCCGATCTCGTTAGGGCCCTCGCCGCCAGACAAGTCAATCCGGAAGTCGATTTCATGACGTTGGCAAGTTACGGTACGCAAACTGTTTCATCAGGCAATGTCCGGCTTTTGAGAGACGCCGAAATCGGCGTTGAAAATAAGCACGTTCTGCTGATCGACGATATTTTAGACAGCGGGCGCACCCTGAAATTTGCTCGGAATCATTTGTTGGCCCGTGGCGCAAAATCGGCAAAGGTGTGCGTACTTCTGGATAAAACATCGTCAAGACAGCCAAAACCGGAAATTCTTGCCGATTTTGTAGGCTTTGCCTGTCCTCAGGAGTTTGTTGCGGGGTATGGAATGGATTACGCCCACAAGTGTCGCGGATTGCCTTTTGTCGCTATTTTATGTCAGTAGCGAGTCTGGATAAATTTTGATGGCCAAAATCCTGATCGCAGAGAATGAGCTGGCGCTCCGGGAATTTATTGCCCGTGGGCTGGAACAACGGCGCCATAAGGTAACAATGGCACAAGACGGCTCGGATGCCATCGATCATCTGAAGAAGTCAAAGTACGATTTGCTGCTGACCGACATCGACATGCCGATCATGGACGGCATTGCTCTCGCACTAACGGCCGGACGTGACTATCCAAAAATGAAAATTATCATCATGTCCGGGCACGAACATCAGATTGAACGCGCCCAAGGTCTAAATGATCTTGTCTATCGCGTCATCTCAAAGCCCTTTACGATTGCAAAGATTTGCGAAGTTGTCGATGACGTCATAACGGCAAAGAAGCCCAGCTCAAAATCGTCTGAGTAACCGCTCTATGTACTCAAGTTCATTGAGCGGCCGCCCGCGCTCGGCCGCCCGCCGTTGCAGTTCTTCCAGAATTTCACGGGCTCGTTGAATATCGAGTTTGTCCGGCACCTTCACCGAATCGCCGAAAGAGGGCCCGCTCGCAGATTGTGGCCGGCCAAAGGGGTCCTCGGCCTCACCTGCCCCAATGCCGTTAGCACCCGGCGTTGGAGCGCCTTGTCCGGTCATCTGCTGCAGCAATTGTTGTGCTATTGCTTCCCCGCCGCGGCGCAGTTCATCGATCGCCTTCTGCTGGTTTTGACCCGCATCGCCAAGCTTTCCTGACCCCAATTGATCGGCAGCATCGTCCATGGCGTCCTGTGCACGTTTAAGTGCATTGGCCATATCTTCGCTCCGGCCTGCTTGCTTGATGACGGGTGAAAGCTCGTCGCTGAGTTTCTCCTGCGCGCCTTGCAGAGCCGTACCCTGCTTGCTCCGGGAGCCTTCCGCAGCGCTCTGCTCTTGAAACGTCTGGTCCATCAAGCGGCGTTGCTTGGCCATGATTGACCCGAGCTTCTCCAATGCCTGCGTTGCCGCTTGCTGCTCGGGAGACATTTTCCCATTGCCTGCCGCCTGTACGTTTTCAAGCAGGTTGAGCATCTGACTGAGCAACTGCTGCGCCGCCGCTTTCGAGCCTTGCCGCGCCAGGTTTTGGATCTGATCCAGCATGGCCTGCAAATCCTGTGGCCGGACGACTTGACCGTTTAACCCCTGCATCGCAGGGTTCGATCCTTGTGCTTTTTGCGCCAAAGCATGCATCGTGCGCTCCAGTGCCGACCTCAATTGCGCCATCAGCCGCTCAATCTCGTGTTCTGAGGCGCCCTTGGATAGCGCATCCATCAGTTTGCGCTGAATGTCTCGCAGTTCCGCCTGCGCTTGCGGTGTCTCGCCTTCTTCGATCCGAACCGCCAAATCCCACAACAGTTGTTGCGCAGATTCGATGCGCGCCAAGTCGATCCGCGTTGCATCCAACCGGGCACGATGCGCCTCAAACGTGGCAGTTCTGAGCGCGAGATACACGCGGGTGTCAGGCAAAAACCGTTCGGGCGCGATCACCAGCGCGTTCAGCGCTTTAGCGACATCTCCGGCTGATCGTGGATCGCGCGCCAGGTTACGCCGCTGCTCAATGAGGGCGCGTGCCAGGGGCTCGTCGAAGCGCCGTTCCGGCAAGACTATCGTGACAGATTTGGACTTGGCGGTTTGATTGATTTCATCCCGCGCTACAAGTGTGACTTTGACCTTGAGCCCGGCCCATACGTGATCTGTCAAATCCTTGAAGATCATGGCCTCGCCTTCACGAGCCGGAGCAGGCGGTAGCGGTAGATCAAGAACAATCGGCTTTACTTCACGAACCGCCGCCGCTGGCCGGTCCAGGACAATCTGCGCTTCCGCCGAAGTGACGCCATAGTCGTCCTTCAGCCCGTAACTAAAGCGAAGCGACTGGGCTTGCGTCACCGCGAGGGGTGACTTGAACTCGATATATGGCGCAGAATCAGAGGCCACTGCAAAGCGCCAGGTGGCTGCCTGCGTTGCGTTGAGCGACAGGCGAACCAAAACATCGGTGTCTAGCGCAAGCTTTGCATCGCGCGCATCACCGCCCGCTTGCAAGAACTCCGGCCGCAACTGACGAGGGGCGGAGCCGCCAAGCGATGAGGCGCGCAGCACCGCAGATGAATCTCCATGGGTGCGCACCGTCAATGTCGCGCCACGTGGAACAGTAATAACATTTTCATTGCCACTTTGTGTCTGCGCCGTCAGATGACGCGGTGCCTCGCCAGTGTATGCGGGCGGCGTCACCCAGGCTTCGAAAGCTGCAGGCGCATGACCTTGAGCGATCCCCGGCGACAATGCCGTAATCAGCCGCTCGGGTAACTCAGACCAGTTCGCGACCGACAAAGCCACGATCACAAGTCCCATGAGAACCCGCAGCGCGTGCGGGTCCTTTGCGGTTAACGACAGTTTTGGCCATGCGACTTTCAGGCGATGAAGGTGATTGAAGATCCATTGCTGGTGCGCTCGCCACAAGTGCCTGGTGTCGTCGTCAGCCATCGCTGCTGGATGATCTTCAAGCGCGCTCAGCGGCCGATGATGAAGTTCGCTCGATTGCTCAAGATGGCGCACGGCCTGCGCATGGGTGGGTACCGACGATTGACTGAGCGACCACATTATCGCCCTAATGATGCCGGCAAAGATCCCCATCAAGCTGACAAGATGAAGCCATTCCGGCAAATAGACGAACAAATTCGCCAGCGCCAAAATTAAAAACAAACCAACAATGCCGCCCGCGGGCCAAAGGATCGGATAAAGGCGTTCCGCAGAAAGCGAAACCCAGCTCAGCAAAACGCGATGGCGCACTGTCCGTGGCAACGCCGGACGTTCGTCGCTTCCAGTTTGCTCGTGCTCAACCGTCACGTATGATCTCACTTTCGCGAAGATTAGTGCAGCCACTCCGGCATGATCTCGCGCGCCATCATGTCTTCAACACTTAGCCGTGGTCGTGTGACCGCAAAATGGCGGCCTCGTACCAGGACTTCCGGTACCAAGGCTCTCGCATTGTAACTGGAAGCCTGTACCGCGCCATAGGCACCGGCTGAAAGTATGGCTACCAAATCGCCTGCCGCGATGGGGGGCAATTCACGATCTCGTGCGAACAAATCCGCGCTTTCGCAGACGGGGCCAACCACGTCATAAACCCTACGTTGCGAATCTCTTGCTTCGATGACCGGAACAATGTCGTGCCGGGCGTCGTACATCGCAGGGCGGATCAGATCATTCATTCCCGCATCAAGGATGATGAATCTTCGCTCATCTCCAGATTTGACGTACGTCACGCGTGAAATGAGCACTCCCGCATTCGCGGTAATCAGGCGCCCGGGTTCAACAATAAGCTGAGCCTGAAGGTCACCAACTGCGTCCCTAACGACGTCGCCATAGGCATCGGGCAGGGGCGGGGCATCTTCCAGCGCATAAGGCACGCCCAGTCCACCGCCTAGGTCGATACGCGAAATTTTATGACCAGCTGCCCTCAAAGCGCCGACAAGCTCTGCAACTTTTGCAAAAGCCTCACGAAACGGGCCAAGCTCGGTGATCTGACTACCGATGTGCACGGCAACGCCCACGACCTCGATTCCCGAAAGTAAAGCGGCGCGTGCATAAGCATCTTTCGCCCGATCCCATCCGATACCAAATTTATTCTCAGCTTTGCCGGTCGAGATTTTCGCGTGCGTGCGCGCATCGACATCTGGATTCACGCGTATCGAAACCGCAGCCCGCTGCGACTTCGACAGCGCGACCTCGTTCAGGACTTCAAGCTCTTCCTCACTCTCGACATTGAACTGAAAAATACCGGCAACAAGCGCCTGCGCCATTTCTTCACGCGTTTTGCCGACGCCGGAAAAGACAATCTTTGAAGCAGGGATCCCTGCCGCAAGCGCACGTTTCAGTTCACCAGCCGAAACAATATCCGCACCCGCGCCAAGCCGTGCCAAGGTCCTGATAACCGCCAGATTGCCATTAGCCTTCACCGCATACGCGATCAAAGTACCCTTCGGCAACGCCGCCTCAAACACTCGAAAGTGCCGCTCAAGCGTCGCCGACGAATAACAATAAAGTGGCGTGCCCACCGCGGAAGCAATCTCGCCGATAGCGACATCCTCAGCGTGCAATTCGCCATTTCGGTAACTGAAATGGTTCACGCCCGATGCTCGTCAAGAGTTTCGGCGTGACCAAATATATTTGTATTCAACGCTGCAACGCCACAGACGGCTTCGGTGGTTCAAGGGGACCCTTTTTCCCGCAGGCCGAAACACCAAGCCCGGCGACAAGCGCCGCGACAACCAACAAACGCATGATCATTTAAGCCGCTCCTGCCAATACCCGATCTGTTCGCGGACGCGCGTGGGTGCTGTGCCACCAAAACTTAACCGGCTGGCAACCGACGCGTCCAAACCCAATACCGACTGTATATCGGCGGTGATGCCCGGCTCAACTGTTTGCATCTCGCTGAGCGGTAAGTCCAAAAGCCCGCATTTGCGCGCCTCAGCAAGGGCGACGATGCGTCCGGTGATGTGGTGGGCCTCGCGGAATGGCTTTTTCAGCACCCGCACGATCCAATCGGCGAGGTCTGTTGCCGTCGAAAACGCGTCGCCGGCGGCATGACGCATCGCGGGTTCATTGATCTGCATATCGTCAACCATGCCAGTCATGGCGGCCAACGCCAGTTCACAGGAATCCGCCGCATCAAAAACCGCTTCCTTGTCTTCCTGCATGTCCTTGGCATAGCTCAACGGCAAGGCTTTCATGACACCCAACAGCGTCACCAGCGAACCTGTCACACGGGCACACTTTGCCCGCACCAGTTCTGCGGCATCAGGGTTGCGCTTTTGTGGCATGATCGACGATCCTGTCGAGAACGCATCGGACAACCGTATGAAGCGGAATTGCGGCGAGCTCCACAGCACGATCTCCTCCGCCAGCCTGGACAGATGTGTTGTCATAATGGAGCACGCGCTCAAGTACTCGAGTGCAAAGTCACGCGCTGAGACGCCGTCGAGAGAATTGCGCATCGCGCCTGAAAATCCAAGCTCGAGTGCGGTCTGTTCGCGGTCGATGGGAAACGACGTTCCGGCCAACGCGGCTGCACCCAGGGGGCATTCGTTCGTACAGGCGCGCGCAGAAGCAAACCGCGCCCTGTCTCGGGCCGCCATTTCGACATAAGCAAGCAAGTGGTGTCCGAGCGTCACGGGTTGTGCTGATTGCAAATGCGTAAACCCCGGCATGACAGTACCAGCGTGAGCCGCCGCTTTCGCAATGAGGTTCACTTGGAAGGCTCTGAGCCCTTGGCTCATCCTGTCAATTGAGTCACGTACCCAGAGTCTGAAATCGGTTGCAACTTGATCATTCCGCGAGCGCGCCGTGTGCAACCGCCCCGCCGCTTCGCCGATCAAATCGGTTAGCCGCGCCTCGATATTCATGTGAATATCTTCCAGATCACGCGAAAATACAAATTTCCCGTGGTCAATTTCCGTCCTGATCTGGTCGAGGCCGTGCCCAATGGCGTCCGCGTCAGACTGTGCAATAATGCCGCGATGCGCCAACATGCGCGCGTGCGCTTTCGAAGCGGCGATATCTTGGGCATAAAGGCGCCGGTCGAAATCGATGGAGGCGTTGATCTCCTTCATAATATCAGCGGGACCCTGGGCGAACCGTCCGCCCCACATTTCGTTCGTTGTCATTGTGCGTCGAGAGTCCAAAATAGAGAACCAGGAATGACTTCAAGCTGGCGTGTAGTGGTGATTGTCTTGACCGGTGCCGTTGTGGCGGCCGCAGGCTTTGCTGTCTACACGATGTTGACCGTTGAAGACCAGTCTACCCGCCCAAAACTGTCCGGCATGGAGAATTTTATTCCAGGCCGTGAGTTTAAACCTGTCCCCCCGGTTCAATTTCTGGACGAGCAGGGAAATCAGGTGTCCCTCGAAAGGTTTCGCGGCAATATCGTCGTGCTTAACCTTTGGGCGACATGGTGCACGCCCTGCCTTGCCGAAATGCCGATGCTCGACCGCTTGCAACAGCAACTGAAAGGTGTGGGCGTGGTTGTCATTGCACTCAGCATCGACCGTGATGGCTCAACGGTCGTTCGCGAATTCTTCAACCGCAATGGCATCAGGCATCTCGCGGTGTACGTTGACCCAACCATGCGCGCCCAGTCCACGCTCACGACCTTCGGCCTCCCGACGACCATCTTGATCGACAAGCAAGGCCGTGAGCGAGGCCGTCTCGTCGGCCCCGCCGAGTGGGATGACGCGAGCGCCGCCGATTTGGTATTGAGCGCAAACGCACCGGTGCCCTAGACACCCCCCTGCTAAACACCCATCGCCGCGTCAAGTGTCGTCCACATTGTGGTGCAGTCAACGACTTGACCAGTTGCCAATGCCTTATCGATCGCCATGACAGTCATCCCTGCCTCAATCGCGTGATAGGCGGAAACAGGAAAAGCCGCATTTCCCGTGAGGGCAGCGATCAAATCAAGCGCCATCGCCACATCGGCGCCGTTGTGGTCGATCTCCGACACATCATACTGGCGCCGGACCGGTGGACTAAGATCGAGGCTCCGTCGCCACATAACGGTGTTGCGCACCAGATCCGCAATCAGGGTGCCTTGTGTACCTGCAATATACCAGCGCCGCTCCCGTAGCGCCGTTGAACTGTTGGAATGAAACGATAGCTGCACGCCATTGGCATACTGAACCAAAGCGGTTTGGTGGTCTGTGACATCGGACGCTGACCGAAATGCATCGCCTGTAGCAGCCCATCCGCCAGGCCAAGACTCATATGCGGCCTCGCCATTCGAGTAGGATCGTGCCGGGGGTTCGCGGTCTGGCCGGAAGATGCCGCGCCCGCCAAAACTCATCACTTTCTCAGCTCTCGCCCCGGCAATCTCGCCCAAAATGTCGAAGTCGTGGCACACCTTGTCGAGCAGGAACGAGCCGCCCCATTCACGCTTGCGCCGCCAATTGCGGGCAAGATAGGCCCCATGCTCAGGCGGCAGATGTTCGGTCGCATCAATCGACACGATCTGGCCCAGATGGCCCTCGCGAATAATCGACAAAATCTCGCGCACGATCGGCGCTGATCGCAACACCAGTCCCACATAAAGATCCGGCGTTGCTTCCCGGCTCAGCCGTTGCGCAAGCGAATAAGACTCGCTCTCGGTTCGTACAATTGGCTTTTCAACAAACACCGGGGTCTGCCCGTACAGCGCCAACATCAAATGCTCGGCATGCAAATGATTGGGCGATCCGATGAGAACAAGATCGCGCCCTCCCGACATCACGGCTTGTTCAACGCTTGGAAAGGCCTTGCCTGGGTGAATGCCTTCCTTGACCAAACGGTCCAGGCCAACCGGGGAGGGGTCAAAATAGCCATCGACACTGAACCGCGCGCCAGCCGCCTTCAGTACCGAAAGCACCGCGCCCATCCGTTGACCTAAACCAATAATGGCAAAACGCATGATCTGAATCACATGTTCAAGCGTGGGCAGCCAACACGTAGCAGATTGCCATTGACGTCGATCAGCACGAACTCCGGAACGCCCCAGGGTTTCTGCTCAATCGGCATCAACTTTCCAACGCCGGC
>VFKO01000016.1 GCA_009885515.1 Rhodobiaceae bacterium
ATTGCAGGATCCCGGCTTTCATCGAGATCACCTGTACATTCTCCGGCGACAGTTTGAGGGCACTGTCGACCATGCGCAATGCCGCTTCAAAGTCCCGCATGCTCACAAGCACACCTGTCAATAACCCGTGAAGGTCGGCACGTAGCGGGTCGAGCGAAATAGCCTGTTCGACATGGGACTTGCTTTCCTCCCACCGGCCGAGGCGCCGTTCGACCAGGCCCAACGCCCGCAGACTCTCGTAATTACTGGGCCATTTCGCGCGCACTTTTTCAAATTGCTTTCGCGCCGCCTCATAGTCCAGTTCGACGTAATACTGATAGAAGCCCTTGGCGAGCTGCACTTCAGCTATATCGGGCTGCAGGCGCAGCGCAGTGTCCAGAGCCGCGCGCGCCGTGTCGCGTTGCGTATCGGTTTGCTCATTGTTGAAGTAGACCAGCGCCTCGTTCCACGCCAACGCCGCCCAAGCGAGCGTAAAGTCCGGATCAAGGCGGACGGCATCCCGGAACGACTTCGCCGCCTTCATGTATCCCGCCAGCGTGTCGTTCTGGCGAGAGAGCGTCAGGCCGCGCAGATAAGCGTCGTAGGCGGCGGTGTTGGTGGTGGGCTTTTGCGCAATGATTTTCTTTTCTGCTCCGGTCACCTTGGCGCTGAGGGCTTCGGCGATGGCGATGGCAATTTCGCTTTGTACTGCGAAGATGTTTTCGAGCTTGCGGTCGTAGATCTCGGCCCACAGGTGACCGTCGGTTGCGGCCTTGATCAGCTGGACGTTGACGCGAACGTTGTCGCCCTGGCGCTGAATGCTGCCTTCGAGGATGTTGGCGACGCCGAGTTGTTTTGCGATCTCCTTCAAATTGTCGGGCCTGCTGGATAGATTCGAAGTTGAGGTGCGCGAGATGACTTTGAGCGAGCCGATCTTGGCCAGGCGCGTCAGGATTTCATCCTGAATGCCGATGGCGAAGAAGGCGCTGTCTTTTTCGGAGCTGAGGTTCTCAAACGGCAGCACGGCGACGGAGGCTTCGGGGACTGATGGTTCAGGCTCGTGGGCATCCGGCTTTGGCGCTTCCGGCTTTGGCGCCTGGGCGGTGGTGGATGCTTCCAGCGGTTCGCGGTTGGCGGGCATGACGAACTGCGCCAGCGCGATGACGACGACCAGCGCCAGCATTCCGGCCAGGATGATATCCGTCGTTTGCGGCTTGATCATCGCGCCGCCGCTAGAAGGGACGGTGCGCTTGATGCCTTCGGGCGTGATCTCGAAGAACCAGCTGGCGACAAGGGCCGCCGGAAAGCCGATGGTGAGCAATGCGACGATGATTGTTGAAAACGAATCTGGCAGCTTCAGCGCCGTCTGCAACGACAACGCCACCTGCAGAATGATCCACCCCGCCACGACATAGCCCGAGGCGATACGCAGGACTTTGCGGCGTTGGAGTTCACTTATAAATCGCTGCATGTGTCGGCGGGTCCGGTAGAGGCGGATTCAGCTGTCGCGCGTATTGTAGCAGAAGCAATCAGCGCAAGTACTCAGCAATAAGGGCCGCGGCCTGTTGTCCGATTGCGGAGATTTCCACGACCTTCAGTCTTTTCAGCAACAGGTCAGCGCTGTCGTTTCGTCTGTCTTTGGACACGAATCAAAAAACTTACGTCATGGCCGGGCTTGACCCGGCCATGACGATTCTTTTGAGTGGCGCGCGCCGCCCATCACTTCGCCTTCGCCCGACCTGCGGCCCAGGCTTCGTAACGGCTCTTCAGCGCCTTGTACCGGATGTGGTCGCGAATGGGATCGAATGCCGGATCGATTGAGATCCGGAGGTATATGGAAGGTCCGAAGACCTTCTCCATTTGTTCAAGATAATGCACCGCACGCTCGCGGTCGCCTGCGCGCAGGAACGCCACGGACAGCGATTGATGGAAGTCGGGCTTTGCAAGCTCGTCGCGCGGGGCGTTGGTGAGGAAATCGTGTTCGGCGGCACGCACGCCTGCGAGATCGCCCAACATTCCCGGCACGTCGGCGGGCGTGACAAGAGAGTTGGCAGTCCAGGCGTCCGGATAGGGTTTTGCAGAAGCATCGAGATGCGCCTTGACCTCAAGCAGAACTCGACGCGCCTCGTCGGCCTTGCCGAGCGCCAGGAACGCCGATGCGCGGAACACCTCGTACACCTCAGGAAAGGAAGCAGGGCGGCGCGTGTCGTTCGGCCAGTCCTCCAAAGCGAACTTGATATTGGCCGGATCACGGGTGGAGATCGCGTAGGTCAAACGAGCGGCCGGAAAATATGTCCGTATATCTTTGTATTCCCGCCAAGCGCCGGCTGCATCGCCTCGACCATAGAGAAATGACGCAGCCTGAGAACGAATGTGCAGCGACGTCGGGTCGATGGCGCGCGCACGCGCGATCAGGTCTTTAGCACGCACATATTCCCCCATCCTGCCAAGCAGACGCGCAAACTCACTCATGGGTATGGGATTCTGCGGATCGAGAACAATGGCGTGGTTGAAGGCGTCCACCGACTCCGCGAAGCGTCCATCGCGGCGGGCAATGTTTCCTTTTGTTTCCCAGGCCCCTGCGCTGTTCGGCGCCGCCTTGAGCGCGCGACCGATATGTTCCAGCGCCTGCGGATAGTTGAGGAAGCCGTAATAGAAGTAGGTCGCGAGCCCGAACTGCGTTTCAGCCGCGTTCGGCGCCAACGCTGTCGCCCGATCCAGCGCAATCTTGGCCGCATCGCGAAGCTTGGTGTCGAGCCTCTGGCTCCACCAAAACAAATGGGTCAGCGCGAGGCTCTTGAGCGCGTACGAGGTTGCGAAGTCCGCGTCGAGCGCAGTCGCCTGATCAAAGGCGGTAATGGCGCCACGGTACCGCTCAAGCCTTGAAGAGTCTGCAGAACGCACCAGCAGCCGGCCGCGGGCGTAAAGCTCATAGGCCTGCAGATTGCGCGTACCGCCTTCAAAGGCTGCTTTCAGCTCCCGCGCCGTCAGCACCGTGTTCAGCGCGGCCGCGATGGCTTCGGTGATCTCGCGCTGGATGTCGAACAGATTGTCCGCCGTCAAGGTGCGGTCGTAGGTCTCGCCCCATCTTTGTGAGTTTGTATTAGCGTCGATCAGCTGGACGCCAATGCGAACCCGCTTGCCCGCTCGCTGTACCGAACCCTCAAGCACGGCCGCGACGCCGAGTTCGCCGGCAATGTCCGAAATGTTCTTCGTCGTATTGGCATAGCGCAGCACCGAGGTACGCGCGATCACGCGCATCGCCGCAATCTTTGCCAGCCGCGTCAGCAGATCATCATGCAGCCCGGCAGCGAAGGCGATGTCGTCGGCCTTGCCGGTGAGGTTGGTGAACGGCAACACGGCAACGGAACCTTCCGGCGCTTTGGGCGCTGTCGCTAAATCGGTTGCGGCAGGCTCAGTTTTCGATGCGGGCGCTTCGGCAACCGGCGTCATTGGCGCGCTCCCGCGCGGCATCACCGCCTGGGCGACGATAACGACGAGAACGACCATCAGAGCACCGGCCAGCGCAATGTCGGTCGTCTGCGGCTTGATCAACCCGCCGTCGCCCGAGGCCACAGTGCGCCTGACCCCCTCGGGCGTGATTTCGAAAAACCAACTGGCCACCAGCGCAATCGGAAAACCGATGATCAGCAGCGAGACGATGATGGTCGCAAACGAGTCCGGCAGCTTCAGCGCCGTCTGCAACGACAGCGCCACCTGCAGGATGATCCACCCCGCCACGACGTAGCCGGAAGCAATACGCAAAACTTTGCGGCGCTGGAGTTCGCTCAAGAATTTCTGCATGGGGGGCTCATCATGCTCGGGCCATGGCACTCATTCAAGTAGCGTTCCGAGGCGAGCAAGGATTTCTTCCACGATCGCCTCCGGAACGCGACCAATCTTCTTGCCGTTGCGAGCCTTCAAATCGAGTGTCCGGGGCTGGTCGCAGCGGACCACGCCTGTTGTTTCGGTTCCCGCGCCCATGAGCGAAACCGAAAAGCCTTCCATGCGTGAGAAGTTCCCGACGGTTGTGATCGGAAGAACCACGGGCGCACCGGTCAGCCGGTTGAACGCGCTTCGTGTGACCACGAGTACCGGGCGACGGCCTTGTTGCTCGCGTCCTGACGTGGGGTCGAGCGAAACGAGATAGATGTCGCCGCGCTCCATCAGATCAATTCGCGACCCGCCTGACCGCTCGACAGCCACGCCTTGTCTTCCTTGCTCCGGCGCCCGGGCTTGCAGCGCGCGAGAAGTTCGTCCAGCGCGTAGCGGCGCTTCGTCCGTGCGGCCGGGTCAATCATCAATTTGCCGCCCTTGACCGAAAGCTCCACGTCGGTGTCAGGCTTCAGGTTCAACTCGGCGAGAGCTGCCGGCGGAATGGTGACCATGACGGACCCGCCCACTTTGCGAAGACGCGCGACATGATTCATGGAGGGCTCCTGCAAGTTATACCACAATATAACATATTTCTGCCGCTTCAGTCAATCGCACTCGAAGTCGTCTTTGCCGATTGGCTTGCACTGCGGCGGAAAGCCGTGCTTGCGCCAATAGACGTCGAGCTTGCGCTCGCGCATCAGCCGCTTTCGTTCCGGCGACTTCGCCCATTCGGGAAAGCCGGTCGTCGTCCACGACCAGATAGCTCCATCTGGGTGCATACGATCATAGGCGCCGAACAGAAACAGGACGCGGGTCTCGGCCGGCGAGTGCGGCACCAACGGTGCACCCATGCCCTCGAGCCGTGTCTCCAGAGTGCGCAGCGCTTCCTTCCGGTCATATGCCGGATTGGTTTGCGCCTGAAACAACATATCGACAGCCCACCGCATGTCACCGGCGCTGAGATCTCCGGCGAGGCGAGTCATCTCGTATAGGAATCCGTGTTCATCGCCACGGGCAAGATATGCGCCCCACGGCCCTGCATTGAAGGAGCCGCCAAAGCCTCGACGTAAATTCTCCTTCAATATCGCCAACCCACCAGCGATATCTCCTGCCATGATCAGCATGTTCGATTTGTGATCGCGGCAATTGTTGTAGTCGGGATTAAGAGACAGGCATCGGTCGAAGTCGGCGAGCGCGCGGTCGAAAAAGCCAAGATCGCGCCAGACCTGTCCGCGCCACATGTAGATGGTCTCGTTCTTTGGGTCGCGCGCAATCGCTTTGTCAAAGTTGGAGAAGGTGGCCTCATAGTCGGCTTTATCAGCGGACTGTCCGCCGAGGACAGCGTAGGGAAGCGAAAGCGACGGGTCGAGTGCGATCGCCTTTCGTGCCGTGTTGTCCGCAAGCGCAAAAAAATCTCGATTAAGATCTGTGCCGCTCAGCCAACTCGGCGCAATCCAATAGTCGGCGGCGAGCACAGCCCAGGCGCGGGCGAAGCCCCAGGGGAATCGGGTGAAGGAAATCACGCGGCGACGAGTCTGGCGAGGTATTCGTCGTCCCAGCCTGCGGTTTTTCGCCTGAGGCGGATGGAATCCTTTCCC
>VFKO01000364.1 GCA_009885515.1 Rhodobiaceae bacterium
GGAAACGACCCCGGACGGAAGTCAATGATCTCATGGGATTGCTGCGGCTTTATATTCGCAGCGACCTGAACGAGCTTCACGCCAATGGTGTCGAGATCCGGATTATTGGAGCAAAAACTCAGCTTGAGGGTGATATCCTCGACCTCATTGACGAGGCTCACAATCGCACGCGGGGAAACGCAAGTCTCAGGCTTACCATTGCCTTCAATTACAGCGGCCAGGACGAAATTATCGAGGCGGTTCGCCGTATCGCCGAGAGCGTGAAAGCTGGTACGCTGGCAACCGATGGAATCGACCGGAATGTTTTCTCCTCGTATCTGGCGACGGCCGGGACTCCGAACCCTGATCTCGTAATTCGAACTAGCGGTGAGCAGCGCTTGAGCAATTTCTTGATTTGGCAAACCGCGTATTCGGAGTTTGTTTTTCAAGACACGCTTTGGCCGGATTTTGGCGAGGAGCAATTGGTGGATGCCATCCGGCAGTTTCAAGCGCGAGAGCGCCGGTATGGCGGAATTTCAACGGCAACTGGCGCGTGAACTCGATGAGCGGAGCTACGGCGTCCAGCCTTTGGCCGCGTATCATTACCTCGATCATTCTGATCCCATCGGCTCTCGCTGCCGTTTACGCAGGTGGTTGGGTTTTGGCGGTGTGGGCAGGCGCCGCCGGGTTCGCGATGGCCCGCGAGTGGACTCGCATCGTGCATCGCGACGCAAGGCTTGGATGGCGATTTACGCTGCATGGGCTTGCCATCGTCAGTTCACAGGTCTTGATGGTAGTTGGCGAACCAAGTTTGGCAATTGCGTTTATTCTTTTTGCGGCGTTCGTCGGCAGCCTTATTGCCCAAAGGAGAGAGGAGCGCTCCGTCTGGCTTGTTGCCGGCATAATTTTCGTAGCGGTACCCTGTCTGGCGTTTGCCAGTTTGCGAGCGATGGTGCCGTTTGGATTTGAAACCGTAGTGTGGCTTCTGTGCGTCGTATGGGCGACAGATAGCGCTGCGTTCCTGGCTGGCTCTGCTGTCGGCGGACCGAAGCTTGCGCCATTGATTTCACCAAGCAAGACTTGGGCGGGAGCGGCTGCGGGCCTTGCTGCGGGAATCTTTGCCGGGATCATACTGGCGCAGCTTGCTGGGCAGTATGTCTCGATGGCGTTCATGGCAGCAAGCGCTGCCCTTGCTGTGCTTACGCAATGTGGAGACTTGGCTGAGTCGTTTTTGAAGCGACGGTTTGGAGTAAAAGACGCCTCAGACCTTATTCCAGGACATGGGGGGGCGTTGGACCGGCTTGACGGCATGATTTTTGCGACTTCGGGATTGGCACTTTTTGTAATCTGCACGGGTTTTTCTCCCGTGATATGGGCTGTGCGATGATGGCGTTAGCTCCGCGCCGCGTGACAATTTTGGGATCGACCGGCTCGGTGGGCGTTAACACCGTTGAGCTCATAGAACACCACAACAAGCTTTCTCCAGGCCGGTTCCAAGTCGTTGCGCTCACGGCACACTCAAACGTGAAAGAGCTGGCAGCTCAAGCGCGTCGGCTCCGGCCAGATTTTGTCGCAATCGGACAAGCCTCCCGGTACGGCGAACTTAAGCACGAGTTCTCGGGTACCGGAATTGAGTTGGGGGCTGGTGAAGGCGGAGTGGTGGAAGCCGCACTGCGATCGTCTGACTGGGTGATGGCAAGCATTATTGGTGCAGCAGGGTTGCAGCCTACCTTGGCGGCCGTTTCGCGAGGCGTGACAGTTGCGATCGCGAACAAGGAATGCCTTGTGTCTGCGGGACACTTATTCATGTCGAAGGTCAAACTCTCCGGGGCCACGCTGGTTCCCGTGGACTCCGAACACAATGGCGTTTTCCAAGTCTTCGACACAAGCCAATTGCAGGCAATCGAGAAAGTAACTTTGACGGCATCCGGTGGGCCGTTTCGGACGTGGACCTTGGAGCAGATGGAACAGGCCACGCCCGCTCAGGCCTGCAAGCATCCCAATTACTCAATGGGCGCCAAAATATCCGTCGATTCGGCAACCTTAATGAACAAGGGTTTGGAGCTAATTGAGGCTCATCATTTGTTTGGCATGGCTCCTGAACAGTTGGGCGTGGTGGTTCACCCTCAGCAGGCGGTACATTGTTTGGTTTCCTACGCGGACGGATCTGTTTTGGCCCAATTGGGAAGCCCGGATATGCGCACGCCAATCGCGTTCGCACTCGGGTACCCTGAGCGGATGTCCGCGCCAACCCGGACACTTAACCTTGTCGAATTGGGACACCTTACTTTCGAAGCGCCCGATACGATGCGGTTTCCCTGTCTCGCATTGGCGCAGGCTGCCATGAAAATGGGAGGGAGTGCTCCAACAATTCTGAATGCCGCCAATGAGATTGCGGTTGAAGCCTTTTTGGCAGGACAGATCGGGTTTGCCGCAATTGCCAGTATCGTTGAGACAACAATGAATGGATGCGATACTTCTACTCAGTCACCAGATTCAATCGGTGAAGTCCTGACAATAGATAATGCGGCGCGACGGCACGCCAAAAGTGCATTGCCAAGTTAAGTTGTTTTGATCCAGAAACACCAATGAGCGAGAAAGCAAATGTTTGACCAAGTGCTAAACTTCTTCTTTGGCGGTCTGGGTTTCCTCTTTGTGATCACACTTGTCGTGTTCGTTCACGAGCTTGGGCACTTCTCGGCAGGCCGTTTCTTTGGTGTGCGGATTGATAGTTTTTCAATTGGCTTTGGGCGCTCCATAGCAGGGTTCACGGATCGACATGGTACCCAATGGAAAATTGGCTGGTTGCCGCTTGGCGGCTATGTCAAATTCTGGGGAGATGAAGGTGTTTCGAGCACGCCGGATCATGAAAAAATAGACAAGGTTTCGGCTGAGGAGCGGTCAAAGTCGTTCCATCACAAGCCTCTCTATCAAAAGGCAATAATCGCTGTTGCAGGGCCAGTTGCCAATTTTGTGCTCGCGATTTTCATCCTGTCGACCTTGTTCCTGATTTACGGGGATGTGGTCGATGCGCCTCGCGTGGGAGGCGTAAAGCCAGGGCTGCCTGCAGACAACGCAGGGCTAATTCCTGGAGATCTGATTCTTGAAATTGACGGCGATCCTATCCAGGAATTTTCGGAAATATTGCGCATTGTAACGGTCTCGAACTTACGCGAATTGGATTTTCATGTTCAGCGTGGATCTAACGATCTCCACCTGAAAGTTACGCCCAGAATGATTCCCAGGCCGGATAATTTCGGCGACAAAATTATGGACCCCGGAATAGGCATTCATTCCGTTATTCCCGGCAAAGTGAAGCGGGTGGTCGCTGATTCTGCTGCCGCAAGAGCAGGCATCCTCCCTTCTGACGTCATTGTTCAGGTTGATGGAAAATTTCTGGAATCGGTAAGCGATTTTTCCCAGGCTCTGGAAACGGCCCGAGGGAAGAAAGTGCAGGTTCTGGTGTCCCGTCCGGCTGAAACCGAGCAGAAACCTTGGGGGCGCCGGGAAATCAGGCTTAGTCTGGAGCCTTCGCCGATCAGCGGTATGGGCGATCCAGACCGAGTCGTTTTGGAGGGTGTTGGGTTGGAATTCACGGTGCCGGGCGCTCCGAAACCTAAAGTTCGTGTAACATTCGGGCTCTTTGACGCAGTTTCCAAGGCTGCAGGCGTCACCGAATTTATTGTGGTGAAGACGTTTTATTTTATTGGGCAACTCATTGCTGGTACCGGAGACTACCAGCAGTTGTCTGGACCATTAGGAATTGCCTCAGTTTCCGGGAAAGTTGCCATACAATTTGGTGTGGTGCCGCTCATCAACCTGGCAGCAGTGTTGTCCGTAAGCATCGGTTTACTCAATCTTTTCCCAATACCGATGCTCGACGGGGGACATATCCTGTACTATGGCATAGAAGCAGTACGAGGGCGTCCTCTGGGGGAGCGCGCCCAGGAGCTTGGGTTCCGGATTGGCTTAGCATTCGTGGTCAGCCTGTTGTTGTTTGCGACATGGAATGATTTGACGAAGCTGGGACTATTCGGTGTTCTGGGCTTCAATTCTTAGGTGAGCGTTTGTTGATTGAACTTTCAGTATCGGTATTTCTGCCTCGGGGCGTGAACGAATGATTAAAGTACTGGGAACGGCGTTGACGCTCTTTGTGGCCTCGATTTTTTGGGCAACGGCTGTGGCTGCGCAAGATGTGGATGGGCCGTCGGTTCAACGCATTAATGTGGAGGGCAATCAACGGATCGAAGAATCGACCGTCTTGTCCTACATGGTGCTTCGCGAGGGCCAACCGTATTCTCAGGCCCAGGTCGATCAATCCCTGAAGACCTTGTTTGCGACAGGCTTGTTTGCAGATGTCCAAATCCAGCAATCAAGCGGAATTGTCACCGTAAAGGTTGTTGAGAACCCGATCATCAATCGGATTGCTTTCGACGGAAACTCCAAAGTCTCGAACAAAACACTTGACGAAGAAGTGCAGCTTAAACCGCGAATGGTTTTCTCTCGAGCGAAGGTTCAAGCTGATGTTCAGCGTGTGCTCGAAATCTATCGCAGGTCTGGCCGTTTCGCGGCTCAAGTGGAACCCAAGACGGTTCAATTGGGGCAGAACCGGGTCGATCTCGTATTTGAAATCAACGAAGGCCCGACGACAGGCGTCAGCCGGATTATCTTTATCGGAAATAAAGTTTTCAGTGACGGTACGCTAAGGGACAAAATCACGACCGGCGAATCTGTTTGGTGGAATTTTCTGCAATCCAATGACAATTACGATCCGGACCGGTTGACCTTTGACCGCGAACAGATTCGGCGCCACTATCTTTCGGAAGGTTATGCTGACTTCCGCGTGATCTCGGGCGTGGCTGAGTTGGCTCCGGACCGGAGCGGGTTTTACATCACCTTCACCATTGAAGAAGGCGACAAGTACAATTTCGGTAAAGTCGAAATCGACACGAAGTTGAAAGAAATCCCGGTTGCGGAACTTCAAGAACTGATCCGTTTTGAAGGCGGTGAGCAGTACAACGCAGAGCTTATCGACAAGAGCGTTGATGCTTTGACGCTTGCGGCAGGTACCAAGGGGTACGCCTTCGTTGATATCCGGCCGCGCGTTCGCCGCAACAAAGAAGACAAGACAGTTGACGTTGTGTTTAAAGTTGAGGAAGGCCCTCGGGTTTACATTGAGCGTATCAATATCGTTGGCAATAGCCGAACCTTGGACAAGGTAATTCGCCGAGAAATTCGGCTGGTTGAAGGCGATGCTTTTAACAGGGTGCTGATCAATCGCTCACGATCACGTATTCGCGGTCTTGGCTTTTTTAAGAAAGTGGAAGTCACAGAGGAGCCTGGTACGGCGCCGGACCGGACTGTGCTGAATGTTGAAGTAGAAGAGCAGTCCACTGGCGAGTTCTCTGTCAGCGCTGGGTTTTCCTCGGCGGACAGCGTCGTCGGCGCCGTAAGCTTGACAGAAAAGAATTTGTTGGGTCGCGGGCAGTTTTTGCGATTGCAGGTTTCCTTGTCGAGTATTCGGCAAC
>VFKO01000089.1 GCA_009885515.1 Rhodobiaceae bacterium
CCTTGATGTCGCGGTCGTTGCCGAAGATCACGACGCCGACATTGTCGGCCTCGAGGTTCAAGGCCATGCCTTTGATGCCGCCCGGGAACTCGACCATTTCGCCGGCCTGAACCTTGTCAAGGCCGTGAATGCGGGCGATGCCGTCGCCGACGGAGAGGACTTGGCCGATCTCGCTGACTTCGGCTTCGACACCGAAGTTCTTGATTTGCGATTTCAGGATGGCGGAAATTTCTGCGGCTTGAATATCCATGGGTTCTCTTATGCGCCTCTCATCGCGCGTTCGAGACGCACGAGTTTTGACTTGAGTGAGGAATCGATTTGGCGCGACCCGACCTTGACGACGAGACCGCCGAGCAATGTTGGATCGACTGTTTGAGTGATGCGGATTTCGCGCTTGAGCGCGTCTTTGAGCGTACCGGCGATTGCGGCCAGCTGGGCTGGTTTAAGCGTCTGCGCGCTGGTAACTTCGGCCGACATTTCGCCGCGCTGTTTGGCGGCGAGCGCATTGAAGGCAGCGATGATGCCGGCGAGCGCAAACAGGCGGCGCCTTTGGGCCAGCAGGCCCATGAAATTCTTGGTCAGGGTGCTGACGTTCAGACGATCGAGGACTGCACCCATCGCCCTCGCCTGCTCGTCGCGCGAAAACACAGGCGAGCGCACGAGGCGCGCAAGATCGGCGCTGCCCACGAGGAGTGCCTTGACGCGCGCCAGGTCGGCGGCGACGGCGTCCAGCGACTTCGATTCCTGCGCGAGTTCGAACAAGGCGGTAGCGTACCGGCCCGTCAGTCCCGACACCGAAACGATTTCGCTTTCCACTGTTGATTGTGCTCCAAACAAAAGGTGACCCAAGCCCATTTGACGCCGAAAACCCGGCTGAGCCTAAGTTATTGAATTTGCGGCCAATTTTGCTTGTGGGGCGAGCGCGAAATCCACCCCTTGCGACGGCGCGGGCGGGCTTTAGCACAGCCCCCATTGCAGCGCAACATGAAGGGACGACGCGGGCGGTGAAGGATTGTCGCGGGAGGGCCGGATGTCGATCCGCCCAAACAAAATTTGGATCGCTTCGCGAATGAACCAAGGTAGCGGAAGTGATCAAGTGCGCCAACGCAAAGGAACGAGAGCTTGCCCTGAGAGCGCGCTTTCACGCCGTCAGCATCCTACGACCGTTTCACAAAAAACTCTGCGGGTCGATGTCGATGGTCAGTGAAACTGCCGAGGGGATTTTCACCGGGTCGAGCCAGGCGCGGATGTAGGCTTGGATGTGAACCTGGCGATCAGCGTGGACAGCGAGGCGCAGTCTCGTTTGGCCGCGGATCAGGGCCAAGGGCGCCGGAGCCGGTCCCCAGACCTGAACGCCCTTGGCGTTGGGGACACGAGCGGCAAGAGCCTCACCGGTCTGGGTGACCAGCTTTTCGTTGCGGCTTGAGAGGATGATCGCTGCGAGGCGGCCGAAGGGTGGAAGGCCCGC
>VFKO01000575.1 GCA_009885515.1 Rhodobiaceae bacterium
CAGCGCCTGCCACAGTTTCGGCAACCGTCCCCAAACATACAAAACCCACAACACAAACACCAACGTCCCGACAATGCGGTGCGCAACGATTTCGACAGCGCTTACGCCCACCAGCAACTTCCAGAAAATCGGGACAACACCCCAGACGATATAAGCGCTCGCCGCATAGATAACGCCGGCGCGCGCAGAATGTTGTTCAGGCATTGAGCATATGCTCTCCTCAAACGCGAGACGAAGGCGCTCCGTCGCGCAGCAGCTTATAGGTGATGGAGTCGATCAGCGCCTCGAATGAGGCATCGACAATATTGGCTGAAAGGCCAACTGTCGACCACCGATTACCCGCCGCGTCTGCACTTTCGATCATGACTCGCGTCACAGCCTCGGTACCAGCTGTGAGGATGCGAACTTTGTAATCGACAAGCTTCAAGTCTTCGAGCCACTTGGAATAGCGACCCAAATCTTTGCGCAATGCATTGTCGAGCGCATTCACCGGACCATTCCCCTCCCCCACATTCATGATGCGTTCGCCATCCACCGCCACTTTCACCACCGCCTCCGAGACCGTCACCTCTTCACCCAAAGCGTTGTGCCGCCGCTCTACCGAGACCCGAAACCCATCGACTTTGAAAAAGACCGGCACCGCCCCCAAGGCCCGTCGCGCCAACAGCTCAAGTGACGCTTCCGCGCCGTCATACGAATAACCAAGGAACTCCCGCGCCTTGATCTGATCGAGCAGCAGAGAGACGCGCGGGTCTTTGGAGTCAGCATCGATGCCAAGCTCCGTCAAGCGCCCCAACAGGTTCGACCGCCCCGCCTGATCTGAAACCGGAATTTTGCGCGCATTGCCCACCAGCTCCGGCAGCACGTGCTCATACGAGCGCGGGTCTTTCATCACCGCCGACGCATGCAGACCGCCTTTGTGCGCAAACGCCGACGCCCCCACATAGGGCGCGTGCCGGTTAGGTGCCCGGTTCAAAATCTCGTCAAGCAAGCGCGACACATGCGTGATGTTTTTCAATCGATCCGCAGAAATTCCGATCTCGAACCGCGTCGCGAAATCGGCCTTCAGAAAAAGCGTCGGGACGAGCGAAACCAGATTGGCATTGCCACACCGCTCACCCAGTCCATTCAGTGTCCCTTGAACTTGCCGCGCACCCGCGCGAATGGCAGCCAGTGTATTGGCCACTGCATTCTCAGTGTCGTTATGCGCATGAATGCCCACACGATCACCCGGCACAGACTTCACCACCTGCGCCACAATCTGCTCAACCTCGTGAGGCAGTGTGCCGCCATTCGTGTCGCACAACACCACCCAGCGCGCCCC
>VFKO01000192.1 GCA_009885515.1 Rhodobiaceae bacterium
ATGCGTGCCTTGATCGGCATCGTCCAGGCGTTGCTGACGCCGGGGAATTGCAAACTCGCGTCCATTTCGGCGATGAGTTTGTCAGTGGTCATGCCGGGGCGCCATTCGCCTTCGGGCTTGAGATTGACGATTGTCTCAAACATTTCGAGCGGCGCCGGATCGGTTGCCGTTGCGGCGCGGCCGGCTTTGCCAAAGACGGAGGCCACTTCGGGGAACGATTTGATGATCTTGTTCTGCGTCTGGAGGAGTTCGGCGGCTTTGGTGACCGACAGGCCGGGCAAAGTGGTTGGCATGTAGAGCAGCGTGCCTTCATTCAGGGCGGGCATGAACTCGGAGCCGATGCGCGAGAGCGGCCAAGCCGATAGTGCAAGAACGATTGCGGCCACCGCCACGGTCGCGACGCGCGCTTTCAGCACGGCGCGAATGATGGGGCGGTAAAACGCGATCAGCACGCGGTTGACGGGATTCTCGCTTTCGCTGCGAATGTGTCCCTTTATGAACAGGACCATCAGTGCCGGGACCAGTGTCACGGACAGCAAGGCGGCGGCTGCCATGGCAAATGTCTTGGTGGCGGCTAAGGGGTGAAACAGGCGGCCTTCCTGCGCCTCGAGCGCGAAGATCGGCAGGAACGATACGGTGATGATGAGCAGGCTGAAGAACAGCGACGGCCCCACTTCAATGGCGGCGTCGATCACGGCTTGCGTCCGGCTTTCGCCTGACTTCATCCGCTCTATATGTTTGTGTGCGTTTTCGATCATGACGATGGCGGCGTCGACCATGGCGCCGATGGCAATTGCGATGCCGCCGAGGCTCATGATGTTGGAACTCAGGCCCAGGACTTTCATGCCGGCAAAGGCTAGCAGCACGCCGACGGGCAGCATGATGATGGCTACCAGTGCGCTGCGCACATGCAGGAGGAAGAAGATGCAGACGAGGGCGACGATGAGGCTTTCTTCCGTCAGCGTGCGCTCGAGCGTTGCTATCGCGCGGTTGATCAGGTCCGAGCGGTCGTAGACCGGGGTGATGCGCGTGCCTTCGGGCAGGCTGGGCAAGATGCCGTCGAGCGCCGTCTTTGCTGCCGCGATGACGTCGATCGTGTTGGCGCCCTGGCGTTGGGCGACGATGCCCGACGTGACCTCGCCTTCGCCGTTAAGTTCGGCGACGCCGCGCCGCTCGTCCGGACCGATCTCGACGCGCGCCACGTCACGGATCGTCACCGGAACGCCGTTCGCCGACTTCAACATGATCTGACCGATGTCATCGGCACCCTTGAGATAGCCGCGGCCGCGCACCGCGTGCTCGGTCTCGCTGAGTTCCACCACGCGCCCGCCGACGTCGCGATTGGAAGCGGCGATGGCCTTGCGCACATCGTCGAGCGACAGGTCCAGAGCCAGCAAGCGCCTGGGATCGACGACGACGTTGTATTGCTTGACCAGGCCGCCGACGCTTGAGACTTCAGCGACGCCTGAGGCTTTGGCGGCGGCAAAGCGTACGTACCAATCCTGCAGGGTTCGCGTTTCGGCGAGGTTCAGGGTTGGGTGCTCGATGGCGTATTGATAGACCCAGCCCACGCCGGTCGCGTCGGGTCCCAAGGCCGGCGTGACGCCTGCGGGCAAGCGCCTGGCTGCGGCGTTCAGATATTCGAGGACGCGGCTGCGGGCCCAATAGAGATCGACGCCGTCTTCGAAAATCACATAGACGAAACTGACCCCGAAATACGAAAAGCCGCGCACGGCGCGCGACTTTGGCACGCTCAACATCGCGGTGGTCAGAGGATAGGTGACCTGATCCTCGACCACCTGCGGTGCCTGCCCCGGAAACTCGGTGTAGATGATGACCTGCGTGTCCGAGAGATCGGGGATGGCGTCGACCGGCGTCGTCAGTAGGGCATAGACCCCGGCGAATATCGCCAGTGCCGTGCCGATCATCACCAGCATGATGTTTCCCGCCGACCAGCGGATAACGGCCGAGATCATGGTTTGAAGCTCTGCAAGGCCGCGCGCAGATTGCTTTCGGCGTCGATCAGAAAGGTCGCCGAGGTGACGACGGTCTCGCCTTCTTTGAGGCCGCTCATGACTTCGACCAAGCCATTGGCGCGGCGGCCGGCCGTGACGGCGCGCGGTTCGAAGAGGCCCTCGCCGCGCGCGATCAGCACGATCTGGCGTGCGCCGGAGTCAATCAGAGCGCTGTCCGGCACGGTGAGGACAGGGTTGCCCGCAGGCGCTGAAACGTCGACCGAAGCGAACATGCCGGGCAGCAAAAGGCCGTCCTGGTTGGCAAGTTCGATGCGCAGTTTGGCGGTGCGCGTTGTCATGGAGACTTCGGGATAGACGAAGGTAACTTTGCCTTCGAATGTCTTGCCGGGCCAGGCGTTCAGTGTGATGCGCGCGCTGGCTCCGCGCCTGGCAATGCCGAGCGATAGTTCAGGTGCGTCGGCGATCACCCAAATGCTGGACAGATCAGCGATGCGATAAAGCACCGTGCCTTCTTCGGCGTGCAGGCCTTCGACGGCCGCTTTCTCGAGCACGGTTCCACTGTGCTGTGCTACCCAAGTGATATGGCCGCTGGGCTGGCGTGTGTGGATCAGGCGTGCAATTTCAGAGTCCGGAACTTCGTAGAGGCGCAAGCGCTGATAGGCGGAAGATTCGGACCTGGCGTTGGTTCGGGCGTAAACGTCTCCAAGTTCCTGTGAAATTTCTTTGGCGCCGAGTGCAAGGGCCAGTGTCGTTTCCTGCTGCAGGATAAAAGGGCTGTGGATGTCGAACAGCGGTTGGCCTGCCCGAACCTTCTCACCGGTGGCCGCAACGTGCAGCTTTGCTATCCAGGCTTTGAACTTCAGGCTGACAACGCTTTGCCGTCTCTCGTCCGCTGTCACCGTGCCGCTAAGCAGCACGCTTTCGTTGAGGACGCGGCGTTTGGCGATGGCGGTGCGCACACCCAGGCGCTGAACCCTGTCGAGGCTGATCTTCACCGTGCCGGGCTCGTCTGTTTCATCTGTGTAGACGGGGATGTAATCCATTCCCATCGAGTCTTTTTTCGGGGTTGGCGACGTGTCGGCCAGGCCCATCGGATTGCGGTAGTACTTGACCTGCCGTTGCGGTTTTTGTGCAGGTTCGCCGGGTGCGCGCACGGCCACGAAGTCGCGTCCTTGCGCATCTTTTTTGGGCACGGCCGAGAATTCCGACGCGCCGGAGGGGGCCTGATAATATAGAACGCGCCCGGTTTGTTCAGTCGCGGTCCGGTTTGGCATGTCGTTGTGTGCGGGCCACAACCACCACGCAGCGCCACCGGCCGCGATCAGCGCAAGCGCTGAGGCGGCCCATATCGATGTGTTGCGCATGGGATCACTGTGCCGTTACGACGACTGAGCCGCTGACGGTCTCGGCCTCGCCTTGCACTTTGGCGCTGAGTTTTAGTTCCCAACGGCCCGCCATTGTCGGTGCGACGCTAAAGCGATAAATCCCGGGCGCGGGCGAGCCCTGCGCGCTGACGGGAGCGGTCATGCCACCCATGCCGTCGGGCTCCATGTCAAAGCGCGTCTCGAAGATCACGGCGTTTACAACCGGTTTTCCAGAGGGCTGATGGAGCAGGCGCACATCAATGATGGCCTCGCCCGCCATCGAGATTTCGCTTTGAACGGTTGAAAACACATAGGGCGATGCGGGCTTGCCGCAGGCGCTGAGTGAGACGAGCGCAACAATTGCGGCGGCGATGGACGCGATGCGTCCGGAAATTGAGAAAGTCATTTTTCGATTCCATGTCCGATAGACAGTCAACGAGTCCTGCCGTGAAGGGGCAGGACGGTCACTTGCAAAAACTCAGACAGGAAATGAGCGAGGTGGTGGCGTGTCGGGCGGGCGCGCGAACGCAAGCGGCGAATTCGTGCAAAGCGCCAGCGCGCGTGCGGGAAGCGTTTGAGGCGCGAACGCCGCTGTTGATGGCGTGATCGAAACCATCACGCCGGCGCAGTGGCCCTGGCACGGTTGTTGTTCGCCGTCGCCTTCACAATGATTGCACGGCGTGTCGCACGGTGCCTTCTGGCCGTGCGCCATGGACGCGTGGCTTTGTACCTTGCCGGGCATGCATTCGGCGAACGCTGTTGCAGCCGGCGCAAAGGCGAGCGCCACCGTCAGCCACAGGCTGAGGATCCATTTTGCTGTCGATGAGCGGTGCCGCATCATTGGAACCTACTACACACCAAGGATGCTAGAACATTGTTAAAGCCGGAAATCGTCTATGACTGGCGTCACATTGCTGCGATACCGATATGAGGGGATCAGTTCGTTAACGATGTAAGTTACGAATCCGCTGAAATCTGCCATTCTTGACCGGTTGTAATAGGACGGGTACTGACAATTGTAGTTGTGCGGAGTCGCTGGCACGGGTTGTCGTCAGGGCTTACGCGAAAGGGACGTGCTATGGCCCCGACTGTGGGCAAGACTTTGAAGGATAAGGCTTTAGCCAAATCTGTGCCGGAAGCGGCCCCCAAGGCCGCTAAAGACTTGCATCCGGTTTCTCCGCTTGCGCCCAAGTCTTTGGCAAAGTTGCCTCCCATTTCGGGTGTGCGCCTTGCTGCGGGTGCTGCCGGCATTCGTTATGAGGGCCGTACGGACGTGCTGATGGCCGTCCTGGCGCCGGGTACGGCGGTCGCCGGAGTGTTGACGAAATCCAAGACATCGTCGGCGCCGGTCGATTGGTGCCGCTCGGCGTTGGCGGAAAAATCGGCGCGGGCGCTGGTTGTGAACTCGGGCAATGCCAATGCGTTTACCGGACGCGTTGGTGCGGAGGCGGTCAAAGCGACGGCGGACAGCATGGCGGCGCTGGCGGGCTGTAAGCCTCACGAGGTGTTCATTGCCTCAACCGGTGTGATTGGCGAGCCTTTACCTGTCAGGCGCCTGACCTCTGTCTTGCCCGAGATCTACGAGAACACCGGAGCGACGGCTTGGGAGCAGGCGGCGCGGGCGATCATGACGACGGATACGTTTCCCAAAATGGCGACGGCGTCGGCGCTCATCGATGGGCAGATTGTCAAGATCAACGGGATCGCCAAGGGCTCGGGCATGATCGCGCCCGATATGGCGACGTTGCTGAGCTTTGTCTTTACGGACGCGACGATCCCGCAAGACGTGCTGCAGGCGTTGTTGGTGGCAGGCGTTGAAACCAGTTTCAATTCAATCACTGTCGATGGCGACACATCGACAAGCGACACGCTGTTGATGTTTGCGACGGGCAAGGGCGCGCGGCACAACCCGGTGCAGCGGGCCAACGACAAGCGCCTCGATGAGTTCCGGATCAAGCTGAACGGGTTGCTGCAGGACCTGGCGGTTCAGGTCGTGCGCGACGGTGAGGGCGCGAGCAAACTCATTCGCATCAATGTATCGGGGGCTGAGAGTGCGGCTGCGGCCCGCAAGATTGCGCTGTCGGTTGCCAATTCGCCGCTGGTGAAAACGGCGATCGCGGGCGGTGATGCCAATTGGGGGCGGGTTGTAATGGCGGTCGGCAAATCCGGCGAGGCCGCCAATCGCGATAAGCTCTCGATCAAGTTCGGCGGTCACCGTGTGGCGACGATGGGGTTGCGCGACCCCAACTACAGCGAAGCGCTGATGGTGCGTTACATGCAGCGCGGCGAAGTAGAGATCGATATTGATGTGGGGATTGCCAAGGGTGCTGCCGGGGTTTGGACCTGCGACCTGACGCATGGTTACATCAACATCAACGGCGACTATCGCAGTTAAAGCTCTCATGTCCGATCGGAATTTCAAGCTTGTTCTTGTGGCCGCCTGTGCCTTGATCGACAGTGATGGCCGCGTGCTTCTGGCGGAGCGCCCAGCCGGCAAATCGATGGCCGGTTTGTGGGAGTTTCCCGGCGGTAAAATCGAAACGGGGGAACGTCCGGAGCAATCGCTGATCCGCGAACTCAACGAAGAACTCGGCATCACGGTCAAGGAAGAGTGTCTGGCGCCGTTCGCATTTGCCTCGCATGATTATGGCGATTTTCACCTTCTGATGCCGCTTTTCATCTGCAGGCGTTGGGACGGTATGGTGCAGCCGCGCGAAAATCAGCGCCTGGCCTGGGTTCGCCCGCAGGCGTTCAGTCAGTATGAAGTGCCCCCTGCGGACCTGCCGTTGATGGCGCAGCTTCGCGATTTTCTGTGATCTGCATTTGATGAAAATGCGACGTTTAAGCTGTCATTAAGGGGACATGCCCACAGTGGTGCAAACGTCAAGTTGCGAGGTGTCTTTTGAGCGCCCTGACCAAATTTCTTCGACGCTTGGCTTCCAACGAAAGCGGAGCAACCGCCATCGAATACGGCCTGATCGTGTCGCTGATTTTCTTGGCGATTATCACGGCTATGAGTTCGGTCGCCGATAAGAACAACGCCATGTATGCGGTGATCTCAGGCGCGATGTGATCGCATAATTTACTGGCGCTGCGCCTGAATTCTTTGCCAGACTGCGCGGCAGATGACCATTGTCAATCCTGCGCCTCTCTCCGCTGCGCCGCAACGCCAGCCTGGCACCGTTGTTCATCGGAGGCGGGGCGGGGTCGCCTTTGGGCTTTGCGCCGCTAATGCAGACGCTGGGCTGGATTGTCATTATTGCGTTGCCGTTGTCGGCGTTGCTGATGGTCAGGTTTGTGCCGGAGCCCCGGGCGGTTGCGCATGGCATGATTTCATGAAAGCAGGGCGTAAAAATTGCTGCGCGCAACGAGCCATTCATGAGGTTGCTGGCGGCG
>VFKO01000264.1 GCA_009885515.1 Rhodobiaceae bacterium
GCCAGCCATTGCCAGCGCAAGCCCGCCAGAAACAGCAATGCCGCACACACCACCGACAGCAGCAATGTCTGCCCGAAATCAGGCTGCAGAACCAGCACACCGGCAACCGCCGCAAACAGCGCCAACGCAATCACCATGCCGGGAAATCCAGGAGAGCGGTTGCTCTCGGCCAGGGCCGCTGCGGCCAGCACAACAAA
Source organism: Rhodobiaceae bacterium (assembly GCA_009885515.1). Lineage (GTDB taxonomy): Bacteria > Pseudomonadota > Alphaproteobacteria > Micropepsales > Micropepsaceae > SZUA-430. Next base: position 198 of record VFKO01000264.1, read on the forward strand.
CGCAGGCTTCACAAACTCGGACGGTTGCAGCGAGAACGGTCCAAAGATCAGCCAGCGATGCGCGCCCTTGATTTCCGGACCCAGAAACAATGTCGCCACCATCAGGGCCAAGGCGCCGGCAAATAACACCAGCGCCAACCGCCGCACTTCGCGCGGCCCTAGCAGCGAAACGATGAAGATCATCAGGAACGCCGGTGCCACAAAACTCAACTGACGATAAACGAAATAAAAGGGCTCAAGGCCAATGCGCCCGGCCACAGCGGGACTGGCGGCCAGCGTCAACATCACGCCTGCGACGATCAGTGTGGCAATCGCCGCCAGCGACCACCGGTCAACCGTCCACCACCAGTTCGCCAGCATGCTGCGGTCGGTTCGCGACAGAAGGGCCACTACGCTGCTCCTTGCAAACGCGCTTCTTCGGCCATCTTCTTGAAGATTCGCTTAAACTCGTTGCCACGCTGCTCGAAATCGCGGAATTGGTCGAATGAAGCACAGGCCGGCGACAGTAAAACCACCGCCTCGCCGGTGTCGCCGGCCGCATCTTGCGCAGCCGAGCGCATGGCTGATTCGAGGCTGCCCGACTTCACCGACGCAATTTTCCCCTCCAGCGTCGCCGCAAAAGTCTCCATCGCCGCACCAATCAGATAGGCTTTTTTGACCCTCGGGAAATACGGTTGAAGACTCTCAATCCCGCCGTCTTTCGCCTTGCCGCCGGCGATCCAGTAGATGCGCTCGAAGCACGCCAGCGCCCGCGCAGCTGCATCGGCATTGGTTGCTTTGGAATCATTAATGAACCGCACCTGGCCGATACGTCCTGCCGTTTCGATCCGGTGCTCAAGCCCCGGGAACGAACTCATCGCGCCGGCGATCTCGCGCGGATCTTTTACCAGGGGCCGCACCGCCGCATAGGCCATCGCCACGTTCTGCCAGTTGTGCACGCCGGGCAAATGCGCAAGCGTACGCAGATCTATCACCTCGCGCGACGTCGCGCCCGACGCGTCATAGAGCTTGCCGTCCAGCACAAACACGCCGCGTCCCACGACCTTGCCCACTGAAACGGGTGCCACTGCCACATCGCCTCGCGACGACAACTTTGTGCAAAGCTCCGCCGTCAACGCATCATCAACACCGATGATCGCGTGATCACCTCGCCCCTGGCGTACAAAAATCTTCGATTTGACGCTGGCGTAGTGTTCCATCGTCCCGTGCCGGTCCAGATGGTCCGGCGTGATATTGATCAGCACGCCCACGTCGGGATGCACGGACGGCGTCAGATCGAGTTGATAGGACGAAAGCTCGAGCACATAGGCCCGCTTGGCAACCGGTGGCGCCAGCTCCAGCACCGGCCTACCGATATTGCCGCCCGTTTCTGCGTCATAGCCAAGCCGCGACAGCACATGCCCGATCAGCGCCGTCGTCGTCGACTTGCCATTGGTTCCGGTGACACACACGATCTTCGGGTGCGTGTCGCCGGCACGCACGGCGCGAAAAAACAACTCGACATCACCAATGATTTCAGTCCGGGCCTCGCGCGCCTTGACCACAAAAGGATGCGGCACCGGATGCGTCAGCGGCACACCGGGACTCAAAATCAGCGCCGCAATGTCATGCCAGTCAACGTCGTTGAGGTCCCGGAGAGTAATGCCGGCTTTCAGCGCCGCCTCGCGGGGTTCCACCTTTTCATCCCAGCCGATGACGGCAGCGCCGCCCCTGATGAGGGCGCGCGCCGACGAAATCCCCGACCGCGCCAGACCGAAAACTGCGACCGTCTTGCCTTGATAGTGCCTGACAGGAATCACGTGTCACCGTATCTTCAGCGTGGAAAGACCGATCAGCGCCAGGATCACCGCAATGATCCAGAACCGGATAACGATCGTTGGCTCCCGCCAGCCCAGCTGTTCGAAATGGTGATGAATGGGCGCCATCCTGAAGACACGCTTGCCGGTCAGCTTGAAAGACGCGACCTGGATCATCACCGACACAGCTTCAAGCACGAACAAACCGCCGATGATCGCCAGCACGATCTCGTGCTTGATCGCCACCGCCATCGTGCCCAGCATGCCGCCAAGGGCAAGCGAGCCCGTATCGCCCATGAACACCATGGCTGGCGGCGCATTGTACCACAGGAACCCCAGCCCTGCCCCCAGCAACGCGCCGCACAGAATGGCAAGCTCGCCTGCGCCCGGCACGAAATGGATCTGCAGATAATTCGTGTAATCCGCCCGTCCGACAATATAGCAGATCAAGGCGAAACTCAGGGCCGCAATCATCACCGGCACAATCGCCAGCCCATCCAGCCCGTCGGTGAGATTGACGGCGTTCGAAGCCCCGACAATCACCAACAATCCGAAAACAATGAAAAACGCGCCCAGCGGAACAAGCGTATCTTTCAGGAACGGCACCGCCACGGTCCCTGACAAGGGTTCGGGTCCCGGCGCTGCCTTATGCAACTCCATGATCAAAATGACCGCAGCAATTGAGATGAGGCCTTGGATAACCAGCTTCACGCCTCCGGACACCCCCGCCGATGATCGCTTTGAGACTTTCAGATAATCGTCCCACCAGCCCAGCAAGCCGAAACCAAGCGTCACCGTCAGCACGATCCAGACATAAGGATTGGAAAGATCTGCCCACAGCAAAGTCGAAACCAGCAACGCGATCAGGATCATCAACCCGCCCATCGTCGGCGTGCCTTTTTTCTCCAGCAAGTGACGCTGCGGCCCATCCTCACGGATCGGTTGACCTTTTCCCTGTCTGACTTTCAGCCAGCGGATCAACGGCGGTCCGATCACGAACGCAATGATCAATGCCGTCATCACCGCACCGCCGGTGCGGAAAGTGAGATAGCGAAACATGTTGAACGGTTGGAACTGATCGGCCAGCGGCACAAGAAAATAATAGAACATAGTTCCCCGCTTAAGAGCGTTGCGCTGCGCCCAGAGCCCGGAGAGCCTCGACCACAACGCGCATTTTTGATCCCAACGAACCTTTTATCATCACCACATCGCCAGGCTGAATTGATTTCACAACTGCCTGCGCAATGTCGCTCGATGTGTCTGAATAGCCGCCACGCTGGTGTTCGGCAACGCTGTGCCACAAATGCCGCATCAGGGGGCCGCTGGCAAAGACCAAATCAATGCCGTGCGCCTTCAAGGGTGCGGCAAGTCCGGCGTGCAACGAATCTCCCGTTGGCCCAAGTTCCAGCATATCGCCCAAAACAGCAATGCGCCGCCCACCTTGTCCAGGCAACGCTCGTCCAAGCGTGGCAATGGCGGCCTCCATTGAAAGCGGATTGGCGTTGTAGCTTTCATCGATGAGATCGAAATCCCCGCCCCCGCCGCGGATGCGTTCACGTGCGCCGCGTCCCGCAAGTGCATTCAGCGTCACCATATCATGGGCGGCCCGCTCAGCATCCCCGCCCAAAGCCGAAATCACAGCCAGCACACCCAGACTGTTCAAGGCCCAGTGCTCGCCCGGCGCGCCAATGCGATAGCTCAATGATTTTCCGAACAACTCTATTTTGAGGTCCGATGCCTCTTCGTGAAGGTCTGCCGACAAAAGCCTGACGTCGCATCCGGCCGCTCTGCCAAAAAATATCAGCCGCGACGCCTGCGCGCGCCGTGCATGCGCCGTCAGCCGGTCTCGCCATTCAAGATCGCCATTGATGACGCCAACGCCGCCCGGCTCAAGGCCAGAAAAGATTTCTCCTTTGGCATCGGCAATCGCACCCACGGATGCGAAGTGCTCCAAATGCACCGCGGCGACCGTTGTCACAATCGCCACGTGCGGACGCACTTGCGCCGTCAAGGGCGTGATTTCACCAGCATGGTTCATTCCAATCTCGAAGACGCCGTAACGCGTCGCACGCGGCATCCGCGCCAGCGACAAAGGCACGCCCCACATATTGTTGTAGGATGCGGCCGACGCGTGCGTCGAGCCCTGCAGCGAGAGCAAATGCCGTAACGCCTCTTTGGTGCTGGTCTTGCCAACACTGCCCGTCACCGCCGCCACGCGCGCCGCAATATCGATGCGCCGCGCCCGTCCCATCGCCTCAAGTCCCTTCAGCGTATCGGCGACCCTGACAAGCTTTTCTGGCGCAACCCCGGGCACGTCGCGCGACACCAGTGCTGCTGCGGCTCCCCGTTCAATCGCCGCGCCAACAAACGCGTGCCCGTCGCGCGTGTCCTGCAAAGCGACAAACAGATCGCCCGCCTCCAGCGTCCGCGTGTCGATTGAAATGCCACCCACAACCGCATCGAGCCTATGCGCCCCCCCGGTTGCATCGGCAATTGCTTTCAGGGTCCACAATGAACTCATCTCACGCCTTCTTCAGTCTCGAAATCACGTTTCGCACTTCATCGGCATCGTTGAAAGGCCGAACCTCCCGTCCGACGGTCTGACCCGTTTCATGCCCTTTGCCCGCAATCACCACAACGTCGCCGCGCTCTGATGCCACAATCGCAGTTTCTATGGCCTTCGCCCGGTCACCAATGTCTGCAGCCCCGGGGGCGCCTTGCAAAACAGCGCGCCGGATCAACTCGGCGTCTTCGCTGCGCGGATTGTCATCCGTCACAATCGCACGATCCGCAAACCTCTGCGCTGCAGCACCCATAAACATCCGCTTCCCGGCATCGCGATCCCCGCCACAGCCAAACACGACCCACAACTTTCCCGCCGTATGCGGCCGCAACGCTTTGAGCACCGTCTCAAGCGCATCCGGCGTGTGCGCGTAGTCAACATAAACAGGCACCAGCGACGCTGTCGTACCAATTTTTTCCAGCCGGCCGGCCGCGCCTTTCAGGGCTTTCAGTGCCTCAAAAACGCCAGCCGCATTGCCGCCTGCCGCCAGCACAAGACCGGCTGCAATCAACGCATTTGACACCTGAAAGGCGCCGGCAAGCGGTAAGCGGAAATCGTATCGCTGCCCATCCCAGATCACACCCAGCTCCTGACCGTCACCATGAGGCACCCGTGAAGCAAGTCGCAAATCGGCAGCGCCTTCACCCACACGGATAAGCCGCTGTCCGCGCGCCTTCACCGCTTCGGCAAAACGGCCTCCGGACTCGTGATCAGAATTGATGACACCGGTTCCAGACGCAGGCAGCACATCCGTAAACAGCCTCAGCTTTGCCTGCTCATAAGCGTCGAACGTTTCGTGATAGTCCA
>VFKO01000521.1 GCA_009885515.1 Rhodobiaceae bacterium
CGAGCGGCGCTATTATGCAATGAATTATGGTCGGCATTACATCTGGGGTGCGACGGCGGGCATCTTGATCAATTTGCATGAGTGTCTATACGGCTGAGCGATGACGAAACCATATTCACTGACGACCGAGCCGTGGCTGAACGCGCCGGAAACCCTGGCGGTGATGCAAGCGCTGACTGCCGATGGCGGGGATGCGCGCTTTGTCGGGGGCTGCGTGCGCAATGCGTTGTTGCGCGTTGCGGTCGATGACATCGACATCGCAACTCCGCTGACACCGCAAGAGGTGACCCTGCGGGTTGAAGCGGCGGGCTTGCGCGCAGTCGCTACCGGCGTTGAGCACGGAACGGTAACCGTGATCTCGCGAAGCGCTGAAGGACGGGCCAAGCCGTATGAAGTGACGACGCTGCGGCGCGATGTTTCCACGGATGGCCGGCGCGCGACGGTTGCGTTCACCAGCGACTGGGCCGAGGACGCGGGCCGGCGTGACTTTACGATGAATGCACTTTACGCCGATATGAATGGCGAGGTGTTCGACTGTGCCGGTGGCCTTGATGACCTGCGCGCGGGACGGGTGCGGTTTATCGGCAATGCGGATCAACGCATCGCCGAGGATTATTTGCGGATTCTGCGCCTGTTTCGCATGCACGCCTGGTACGGCAAGGGTGAAATGGATGAAGAAGGTTTGCGCGCCTGTGCAGCGGCACGGGGACAGCTCAAATCGCTGTCGGGAGAGCGCATCCGAAAGGAGATGCTGAAACTGTTTGGCGCCGATGCGCCGGTGCCGGTGTTGCGCAAGATGGCAGCGACCGGGGTGCTGAGCGAGTTGTTGGCGGGCCAGCTTTCGTTCGAGCGCTTTCAGGCCGTATGTGCGATGGACGGCGATCACTTTTTTGCGCCCGATGGTGTCTTGCGACTTGGTGCGCTGCTGAGCGATGGTGGCCAAGCGCGTGAGGTGGCGGGGCGCTGGCGGTTGTCGAATGACCATCGCGACCGGCTTGGCGCGATGCTGACGGCGCCGGTGAAAATCGTGTCGTATATGTCGATCCGCGAGGTGCGGCGGGCGCTCTACAGGCTTGGCGTAGCGCCGTTCAAGGATTTGGTGCGGCTGCGCTGGGCGGAAGATACGAAAGCATCGAACGGCGTGCAGTGGCGCACGTTGCTGGCACTTGCCGATGGCTGGGTGAGGCCGGAGCTGCCATTGACGGGCGGGAATGTCATGGCTGCGGGTGTACCGCACGGGCCGCTGGTGGGGCGCGTGCTGGGTGAGGTCGAGGAATGGTGGATCGACAGCGACTTTACCGACGATCCGTTTTCGCTCGCCGAGCGGCTGAAAGCGGTGGTGCAGGCGGTGGTGTGAGGCTTTCAAGCGCCGGCATCTGCCTTTGTGTTCACGCGGCGGCAGTGGAAGAAGAAATAAATCGTTGCGACGAATACGATTACGCCGAATGCGGAAATCGCGTAGGGAATTGCATCGGTTGTCGCCGCAGGTGAGAGGGCGCCGGTGTGCCATTCCAAGCCTTTGCCGGATGTATTGAAGTCGCGCATCTTGCTGTAGAGTCCGCTGATAATCGAGAATTGGCGATAGCTGGCATTGATCATCAGAAAAGTCATCCAGGTGTAAATGCCAAGGGCCAGCCCGGTCATCGTTCGGCTCAAGCGGTGGGCGGCGACGAATGACGCCACCAGGAAGCCGGAAACAAGCGTCATACTGATGGACGACATCGTGAATGCCGTCGCGTACAGGCTGTCGAACAAATCAGCCATCTCATATTCGGTCATTGGTCACTCCGGTGATTGAGTTCACTGTGTTATAGGCAGCGCTCGACTTTCGGCAATGAGGATGAACATGCCACGTATACAAGTTCTCGAAGGCCTGAGTATTCCCGGTTCGCCCGAACGGGAGAACGACGATGC
>VFKO01000582.1 GCA_009885515.1 Rhodobiaceae bacterium
GCAGAGTGGCCACACAACAGCGATCGCCAATAAAATCGCGATGCGATTCAGCATCTCGGCCCCCCATTTTCCCCGGCTTAAGCTTATCGGGCTGAAATGGCGCCGTCGCGGGGAGAAGATGGTCAACGCCGCATATCGCTGTAAGATGCGGCAGCAGGGACACAGGATTCATGACGAGGGATATGGAAATAGCGGAGCGGATTGCTGCTGCAGCGCAGCGAGCACTGGCCGAGGCCGATGCCCGACGGGCGGCACAATCGAAAACACACGGCACGCGTGCCAAGGAGATCGGCGGCCGCAACGGGCTCGATCCGGTGCGCTACGGCGACTGGGAAATCAAAGGCATCGCCTGCGATTTTTAGTTCAGAACATCCAACAGCCTGCGACAATCCGATTTGGCGCAGTTGACGGGATTTACGTCGCTGGACGGCGCGTAGGTAATCGTCAATGGCTTGCCGGAGCGCATACTGCGCCAGGCTTTGAGCAACACCGTCTCGGCAACCGGTTGGCCGGTGTCGACAGCAAAAAAATTGAATTTGTTGCGGGCGCGATTGTAGCAGCGCACATGGGTGCGGTCATAGAACGCCATGATGTCTCGCACGAAGCAGCGGTGGGACGGCGGTTTGCGCTGCATTGCGCCTTCGTCATCTTCTGCGGCGGCCTCTGCGGGATCTGATAGTTTTCTTTGTTTTGCCTTTGGTGGCTCGGGATCATTGGGCACGGGTTGCATGGTCAAAGGCGGCTTATCCGGCGACGGCGTGGTTGCAGCCTCTGGCGTTGCTGACGGAAGTTCGGGCGGCGGCGTTTGGGCCGCCACTGGCAATGCGAGCAACACTGTAAGCGAAATTGCCAGCCTGAACTGCCGTTTCATGCCTTACCCCTCATTTGTCGTTATGGCAGATAGAATAGACGCGCATCATTGCGACTGCCGTCAAGGGTCAAATCGATATGGATAATCATGACGAGACCTATCGCCTTATCGGGTTGGGCCGGATTCCGGCGGCAACGCGCGACCTCATGGGTGATACGTTGGGCTCGTTTTCTGGTTTGGCGCTGGAACCGGGCTCATGGGCTGCAAAGAGTGACGGCGTATCCGGGGTCTTCCTGGCGCTGCCGGACCGTGGGTTCAATGTTCCTGAAAAGGGCAAGTTCAGCGATTATGCTTCGCGGGTTCACCGGATAGCGTTTGCGCTCAAGGATGGCACTCTCAGCCTGTCGTTGGCGGGCACGCGATACTTACGCGATGGGAACGGTGCGCTGACGACGGGGATCGACCCACAGGACCATTGGATCAAACATCTGGGAGCGCGCCTGCCCAGCCCCAAAACGGCTGCCGGCGCCGGCCGCATTTCAATAGACAGCGAAGGGCTGGCGGTTGCCGATGATGGGCGGCTGTTCGTCAGCGACGAGTTTGCCTGCACTGTTTATTGCTTCTCGCCGGACGGGCAGATGACGGGTGTGATCTCGCCGCCGGATGCGTTTGTGCCTCATGTTGATGGCAAAGTCTGTTTTTCGTCGCAGGACGGCATTGAGGTAGAACGTGGGCGCATGCCGAATGATGGGTTCGAGGGACTTTCACTGTCACCGGATGGGCAGAGACTTTACGCGCTGTTGCAAAGTCCGTTGCGCCAGGACCGCGACGGACCGCAGACAAGTTGGCGGTACACAAGGCTGCTGGTGTTCGATGTTGCGGGTCAGGAACTTCCTACGACGCCGATTGCACATTACGTGGTTGAGTTACCACTTTACGGTGACGAACTTCGCCCCGCTGAAGCCAACGACATTGTGGTGCTCGATGAGGCGCGCATTTTAGTTTTGGCGCGTGACAATCGGGGGTTTGGAGCCAAGAAGCGTAACCACACCAAGGCGATTGCGTTCAAGTCGGTGATGAGCGGATCTCTTGCTCGTGCAACAAATCTTGCAGGCTCGATATTTGAAAACAAAGCCAAGCCCGTTGCACCCGATGGTAAACTGGAACCAGATATTGTTCCGGTGAAGCTTACGCCGTTTCTGGACATCACCGATGAGGCCGAGCTCAATCGCGTTGGCCTTTCGGCGCGCGCCGCCAAGCGGGGACATCAATTGCTTTCCGCAAAGTGGGAGTCGTTGGTGTTGTCGCCGGTTCTGAATGCCAAGCGGCCGCGCGAGCGTTTGCTTTTTGTGGGCAACGATAATGATTTTCGCACCCGCGCGGGCTTCATGCCCGATGGCGCCTATGACGGCGGCTTCGAGCACGACAGCATGGTGCTGGCCTATCGGGTTATGCTGCCGGACTAGATGATATTTGAAGTCAAAGCGTTGCGCAGTGACCCTGTGTGCTATTTTGCCCGGCAGGAAAGCGCATGAGTTCGAGACCGAACTGCGCAGGCGCAAGCGTTAGGCTGAATTTAATCAGCGCCGCATGAAAGTGGCCGTACACATGAAGAGGCAACAATCGCTTGCGAGCCCTATTTATCGGCCAGAGCTATATCGACATCACTTTTCTCACCGACCGGATTCCGACCGGCGACGAGAAGACAGTTGCCAGCGACTATGCGGTGGCGTTCGGCGGCAATGCCGTGACGGCGGCGTTTGCCTGCGCCA
>VFKO01000474.1 GCA_009885515.1 Rhodobiaceae bacterium
AAAAATGGCGGAAATCCTTATCATGTACACATGCACGCAGAATCGAGAATCACACCTCCCGAACCGCTCACCTCACCCCAATCAACAGCGCCCGTCGCGCCGCCTCGCGATGGGCGGCCAGGACATGCGCCCCCGCCACCGAAATCGCTGCCGCCAGCACCGCGGCGTCGTCGCTGAACCCTATAATCGCCAACGCATCGGGGATGGCATCGAGCGGCATCACGAAATAGGCCACCGCCCCCAACAATGTCGCCCGCGCGAAGAACGGCGTTGCGGGATCGACCGCGCAATAATAGGCCGCCACCAAATCCTCGGCGAACGGAATGCGCCCGATCAGCCGCCGCAATTTGCGCCAAAAACCCTCCCGCACAATGCGCTCGTGACGCACCACAACGGCGGGCAAATACACATCGTCCGGCGACTGCGCCATGTCGGGTTCACTCCTGCGGCCATCTGGCCTTCCGGCATCTTCGCCGCTATGAAGACGCCAACGTCAACCCCATCCTAGCAGAAAGACACATCCCATGCAGCTTAATCGATCCATCACGGCCGTCATCACGGGCGGCGCCTCCGGTCTTGGTGAAGCCACCGCCCGCGAATTGGCCGCAACCGGCGTCCGCGTCGCCATTTTCGACCGCGACAAGGGCAAGGGCGAGAAAGTCGCCAGCGACATCGACGGCGTTTACTGCGAGGTCGATGTCACCAGCGAGCAAAGCGTCATCGACGGCTTCGTCAAGGCCCGCGCCGCCCTCGGCCAGGAACGGCTTCTCATCAATTGTGCCGGCACCGGCATTGCCATCAAGACCGCTTCCCGCAAAAAAGAGTCCAAGGAAATCGCCCCCCACCCGATCGAACATTTCGACCGCATCATCCAGATCAACCTTGTCGGCACCTTCCGCTGCATCGCAAAGTCAGCCGCCGGCATGCTGTCCCTTGATCCCATCACCGAAGACGGCGAGCGCGGCGTCATCGTCAACACCGGCTCGGTCGCCGCCGAAGACGGCCAGGTCGGCCAGGCCGCCTACTCGGCCTC
>VFKO01000496.1 GCA_009885515.1 Rhodobiaceae bacterium
AGCCAAAAGAAATTGCTTAGTCATGACATAACCCCATTCTTGTTGTTGGAGACGCTGCCTTTTTGGCTTCATGCGTCGAATCATTGTTTGAACAGGCTAGACGCCGGGGTGGGGGCTCAACACCAATGAGAGCGCGAAAAGGTGCACGCTCCGCAACTTAACAACGGCGAATCAGTGATTCGTGTTGAAAATACTCACAATCAAGCAGCAAATTTATTGGGTCAGCGAACCGGTTCTGGCGCAAATCCGGGAAAGTTGCTGAATTTGGGTGCGGATATTGAATGGGTTTAATAGCGGCTGAAAGTTTTGACGATGCCAACGGACCAAAGAATTGACTCGAGAGTGGGGGCACTTCCCCCGCAAGCGGCTACCGCATGCACGCAAATATTCGCTCAGCTCCGCACTTTTATATACTGTGTCACCCTGTGCGCGGGTGGATCCCGCATCAGCGCAGCAGCACAAGAGTGCTGCAGCGCGCGCGGGATGACATCGCTTTTCGTATTGGAGTTGTGTGCATGCGGTAGCGCCACGCGGGGGCAGACAGTATGGCTTGTTAGTCTATGAGCTCGACCGCGATTGCCGTGGCCTCGCCGCCACCGATGCATAGCGATGCGATGCCCTTTGTTGCGCCCCGGCGTTGCAGAGCGTTCAATAGTGTCACGACAATGCGGGCACCTGAAGCGCCGATGGGGTGACCCAGCGCGCAGGCGCCGCCGTTGACGTTGACGATATCCGGCGAAAGACCCAGGTCGCGCAGCGCGATCATGGCGACGACTGCGAAGGCTTCGTTGATCTCAAAGAGACCGACATCGCTTTTCTTCCAGTTGGCGCGCGCGAGGACTTTTTCGATGGCCGCCACCGGTGCAGTCGTGAACCAGCGCGGTTCGGCGGCGTGGCTGGATTGCGCGACAATGCGGGCGATGGGTTTGAGGCCGTACTTTTGCATGGCGTCACCACGCGCGAGCACCAGAGCTGCTGCGCCGTCTGAAATCGACGAAGAGTTGGCGGCAGTGACGGTGCCGTCTTTGGCGAAAGCGGGTTTGAGGGTTGGAATTTTGGCAGGGTCGGCTTTGCGCGGTTGCTCGTCGGTGGCGATGGCGGTGTCGCCGCCTTTGCCACGCACGGTGACGGCAGCAATTTCGGCTTCGAAGCTCTTGTCGCTTTGGGCGCGTTGTGCCCGCCTGAGAGACTCGATTGCATAGGCGTCTTGTTCGGCGCGGGTAAATTGATAGTGGCGCGCGGCCTCTTCCGCATAGGTTCCCATCAAGCGGCCTTCATAGGCGTCTTCCAGACCGTCGAGGAACATGTGGTCTTTGACTTCGCCGTGACCCAGTCGCATGCCGCCGCGCGCCTTCGGTAGCAGGTAAGGCGCGTTGGTCATCGACTCCATCCCGCCGGCCACAATGATGTCGGCGCCGCCCTGCCCCAGTTGATCGCTGGCCAGCATCAAGGCTTTCATGCCCGAGCCGCAGACTTTGCTGACTGTCGTGCAGGGGACAGAGTGGGGAATGCCACCGTGGATCGAGGCCTGGCGTGCCGGGGCCTGACCGACCGCTGCGGGCAAAACGCAGCCCATGTAGACTTCGCTGACGTGGGCGGCATCGACACCTGCGCGTTCAATCGCTGCGCGGATGGCCGTCGCACCCAACTGCGGCGCGGTGAGGCTTGAAAGCTCGCCCTGGAAACCACCCATCGGCGTGCGCGCCATGCCGGTGATGAAAATGTCGTGTGGCTTCATGATTGTCTGACCTCAAATGCCGTCGCCGTCCAGATTGGCATGGATGCCGCACTCGTCTTTGTCAACACCCGACCAGCGGCCGGAGCGATAGTCTTCGTCAGTGCGTACGCGCTGGGTGCACGGCATGCAGCCGATCGACAAAAACCCGTCATCGACCAGCGGATGGCGCGGCAGATCATGCTTGAGAATATGCTGCTTCAAATCTTCCAGCGCCCAGTTCCACAGCGGATTGATCACAAAGCGCGAACCGTTGAGTTCGACGGGCGAGATGGCGCTGCGCGACAGCGTTTGAAAGCGTTTGCGGCCGGTGATTTCGGCGTCGAAATCTGCGAGGGCTCTTTGAAGCGGCAGCACTTTGCGGAAATTACAGCAGGCGTCTGGATCGCCCGACCACAACGCGCCTTCGGGATCGAGTCCGGCAGTGTCCTTGGGATGAGGCCCGATGGCGCGAATGTCCAGCAGGCCAAGTTTTTCCTGCAGCCGGTCGCGATAGCGCAAGGTTTCGCCAAACAGTTTGCCGGTGTTCAGGAATATGACAGGCACTGATGGATCGACTTCGGCCAACAAATGCAGAAGCACAACGGACTCTGAACCGAAAGACGAAACGATTGCTGTGCGCTTGGGAAATTCTTCTGTGAGGATGGCGCGCAACAACGCGGTGGCATCGGTCCCCGCCAGACGCTGGCGCAGTAACGCCAGGCGTGATTTCAGTTCCGGTGACTGGCCGGCTTCAACAATGTTGTCGAAGATCCGCGGTGCGGGAGGGGGCGCGCCGCGTTTTGCGGGGCGCGTTGCGAGCGCGGAACTGCTTGTCGTCATAACGGCGCACGCTCTTCAAGCCATGACTCCTGGTCCATGAGCTTAGAGGTTCGCATGATGACCTCGTCCTTTGACGCGCCTTGTGCGCGCCAGTGCATCCGCGCTTCGGCGATGCGTTGCACGCGGCCTTCCCACTCTGGACCGAACCGGTCCGACAGATAAGTTTTCAGTTTCTGCGCGAGAGCTGGGGCTTTGCCACTGGTCGAGACTGCAATCGACAAATCTCCCCGCCGCACGAGGGCGGGCACATGAAAGTCGCAAAGGTCTGTCACGTCTTCGACATTCACCAGTGCGCCTGCCGCGCGTGCCATTGCCGCCATGCGGGCAGCGTCGATGGCGGGCAGTCCTGCGATAAAAACTATTGAGGCGCCCTGGAACTCAGACTCATCGGGAAGCCGCTCATAAAGAACCGCCTCGGCGTGGCACGCCCAGCCATCCTGATCGATGACGTAGAGAAATATGCGCTCAGCCCCGGCGCTGTGTGCGTACTCAAGCCGTTGTTGCGCCGGTGTTCCACGGCCCACGACCATAATTTTGCGCAGAGCGACATCGACGAAAATTGGCAGCATGAGATTCTGGCCTGATCTGAATTCTACACCCAGATAGACAGTCTTCGCTAAATTATCAACTGTTGGTGTAAATTAACATTTATTACACAAACTATATGTTTTATTCTAACTTTTGAGCATTTCGGTGATTGTTACTGAGATTTTTTCGCCCAGTACGACGATATCTCCACGGGCAACCGGACGGTTATTAGCCAATATCACGACCTGATCAGTCTGTTTTGAATCGAGTTCGATGACGGCGCCGCGTCCCATGCGCAGGAGCTGCTGCATCGGCAGCTTGGCGCGGCCGACGACCACTGAAATATCCACTTTCACTGTATCGAGTGAAGAACCTGACATAGATGTTTGATCCCGATGCTTGGAGGCATCCACTTTAGTGCCGGAGGCCTTACGTGATCGTTAAGCCGCAGGAAACCATCAATTGGCGCATGAGCGATGCGCCGGTGGCGTACCCTGACGCGGTTGCGCTGATGGAGCGGCGCGTGATGGCGATTGCCGGCGGCGAGGCGGGGCCGCTTGTTTGGCTGCTGGAGCATCCCGCGCTCTACACCTCGGGGACCAGCGCCAAGGCAGAAGACCTTCTCGCCCCTGCCCGCTTTCCGGTGTTTGCAACCGGGCGCGGCGGGCAGTTCACCTATCACGGCCCGGGCCAGCGTGTAGCGTATGTGATGATGGATATACGCCAGCGCGGCAACGATGTGCGGCGGTTTGTGTTTGATCTGGAAGAGTGGCTGATCCGGACACTTGCCCATTTCAATGTCCGCGGTGAGCGGCGGGTTGGGCGCGTGGGAATTTGGGTTGAGCGCAAAGGCGGGCGCGAAGACAAAATTGCGGCGCTGGGTATACGGGTGCGACGCGGGATATCCTTTCACGGGGTTTCGTTCAATGTCGAGCCCGACCTCGAACATTTTTCCGGCATCGTGCCGTGTGGCATTTCCGAACACGGTGTCACAAGCCTTGCTGATCTGGGCATCACGGCCACGATGCACGACGCCGATCTTGCACTGCGGGCAGCGTTTGAAAGCGTGTTTGGCGCGACGGTGGAGGAGGTAGGCTAGCGCGGCCAAGTCTCGAGCGTTGCCACGAACCTGGTCAGCCAGGCGTTGGTTTGGAAGGCATCGATGACGCGATGATCGATGGTGAGCGACACATAGGCCATCGGACGTATTTCAATTTGATCGTTGCACACGACAGCGCGCTTTTCGAGTTTGCCTACGCCCAGGATGGCAGATTGCGGTTGGTTGATAATGATGGGTGTCGCGAGGAGCGAGCCCGACACGCCGTGATTTGAAATCGAGAAAGTGCCGTTCTGGACGTCGGCGGCAGCGAGTTTGCCGTCGCGTGCCTTGGCCGTCAGCAGCGTCAGGTTAGTCGCAATCTCGAGCAACGACAGCGTTTGCGCTTGCTGGATGACCGGCACGATCAATCCTTTTTCGCCGAGCGCCGTGCCGACGCCAATGTTGATGTCGTCGTAGATTTCTACGTAATCTTCGAACCAACGGCCATTGACGGCGGGTGCGGCTGTCATGGCGGTGGCCGCGGCTGAGATGAAGTAGGCGGTGAATGTGAGACTGGCGCCGTCGCGCTCAAAAAACGCCTTGTGTTGGTTGCGGTGGGCGATGACCGCAGTGAAATCGGCTTCAAAGACCGAGGTCACGTGAGGGGCGGTGCGGACCGATTGCGCCAGATGCCCGGCGATGCGCTTGCGCATGGAGTCGTGCGGGATGCGGCTGGCACCGGGGCGCAGGTGTTTGGCCTGGCGACGTTCGATTTCGGCTAGGATGTCTTCTCGGGTCAGGCGCGAACCTGATCTGGGGACACTGTTAACGTCGAGACCATGTTCGGCCAGCAGGCGGCGAATGCCGGGAGGTACTTGCTCTGGCGGCGGTGATGAAGACGTGGCGCCCGCAGCATTGGAAATTCGCCCCAGCACTGTGCCAGGTTGAACTTCGGCATCAGTGTCCAGCAGGATTTCGGTCAAGACGCCGTCAGCCGGAGAGGCAATCTCTACCGCAACCTTGTCGGTTTCGATTTCAACGATTGGGTCGTTAAGGGCAACGCGGTCGCCAATTTTCTTGAGCCAGGTCTTGACGACGGCCGTGGTGCCTTCTTGTTCGGCCGGTACAACTATGTCGGTGCGTGAATTCATCTAGGACCCGATCAGTTCTTGAATTTTATTGCGTATCTTTTCAACCGACGGCAGAGCCCATTCAAGCAGTGCCGGGTTGTGCGGGCTTGGGATGTCGGGCATGGCCAGACGCGAGACCGGCGCATCCAGATCGAAGAACGCGTGCTCGGCAACTACGGCCGCAATTTCTCCGCCAAAGCCACCGGTGATCAGGTCTTCGTGGACGATCAGGCAGCGCCTTGTGCGCTTGACCGAGGCCAGCACCTCTTCCCTGTCCCACGGCATCAGGGTGCGCAGATCGAGAATTTCGACGGAGGCGCCTTCTGCCGCCTGCTCGCAGCGTTCAACCATGGCGCCCCAGGTGACAATCGTCAGGTCGTCGCCCTGGCGCGTGATGCGCGCGTTGCCGTACTCCAGAACATAGTCGTCGCCGGGATACGGACGCCGTGCCGAGGCCGCGTCGAGCATGGCGCGATGTTCGAAGAACATCACCGGATCGTTGCCGCGCAAGGCCTGGCGCAAGAGTCCTACAGCATCTTCGGCGTTTGAAGGTACCGCTACTTTCCAGCCCGGCGCATGGACGAACTGTACCTCGTTGGTTTGACTGTGCCAGGGATCGCCGCATTTGAAGTACCCGATGGGCATGCGCACGACCATAGGGGCGGCAAACCGATTGTTGGTCCGCCAGCGCATCGTGCCGCAATCGTTGATCTGCTCGGCCGCCGGATCGGCGTATTTGCGGAATTGAATCTCAGGGACGGGCATGAGGCCTGCGAGCGCCATGCCGACGGCGCGGCCAATGATGCCTTCTTCCGAGAGGCTGGTGTCGAAGACGCGGCCGGCGCCGAACTTGTCTTGCAAGCCCAGCGTTACGGCATGAACCCCGCCTTTCGGGCCGACGTCTTCGCCAAAGACGAGGACATTCTTGTTGATCGACAGCTCGTGGTCGAGCGTGCGGCGGATGGCCGTCACCATGTTGATGCGCTGACCATCGCCGTTGGGGGGGGGCGAGGCGGTTGGCGCTTTATAAGCCGTGCCCGCCTGCCCGCCTTTGCTTTGCATTTCATCTTCGAAGAAGACGTTTTTCGTTGTGCGTGCGAGGTCGGCGACTGGACGATTTTCGGCCTCGTTTCGCGCCTCCTCGACGGCGGCTTTGGCGCTTGTTGCACTCTGCTGCCATTGCGCCTGGCTTAGCTTGGCTGGCACCAGAAAAGCGTGCAGTTTTGGCAGCGGGTCGCGGGCGCGCTCGGCCGCTATTGTTTCTTCAGCTTTGTAAGTCTGC
>VFKO01000273.1 GCA_009885515.1 Rhodobiaceae bacterium
ACTTCGACGTGCATGGTCTCGGGCAAGGCTTTGGCGTTGTCGTAGTCACGCAAGCGGAAAACATATTTGCCGGCGGCCGCGTGCACGCTTTCAATTTTCCAATCCGCGATGGGGTCAAGTGGAGGTAGTTTGAGCGGTACTTTCGCTGCCAATTTGTCGGCCAAAGCAAAACTGTTCCAGCGGCTGAGGCGAAACTCCGATGGTCCGACGAGGGCGAAAAACAGGTACTGGGTTTCCTTGACGCTACAGCGATCTCCGGTTTTGGGAACCAGACGCTCATCAATGAAGAAAGCCTCGTCACCCGGCAGGTCTGCGGACAGGACTTTCAGTCCCACTTCGTCGAGGGCGATCACTGATCGGTCTGCGGGTTTTTGGCAACGCTTGAAGACCATCATGTCGACGTCGCCGCCGAGTGAGGCCGACGAGCGGACGCGGGACATGATGATGTCGCTGTCGGGACGCAGGCGGAAAATTTCTTCGCCGGCCGTCAGTGAAACAACGCCATTCATTTCCTGGGCTTCGACGATTTTTGCTCTCAATGAGGTCTCGGAACCGTCAGAAGCAAAGAGCACCCCGCCTGAGCGCTCAAACTCGATCGACAACGCCATCGCGCCCGCGGGCGGCGCTATCTTCGAGCAGAGCTTGTCGGCACTGACATTGGCGGGTACGCCGCTCCAGACGCCCTCGAGAAAGGATTGACGCTCTTTAGATATCTGGATGCCTTCGGCCCGGCCCGCCGCAGCACTGAGTATGAGCGTGATGAGTGCCAGTGAAATTGCTGTAAAACTGCGCATCATTTTGGCTGTCCTCGTGCCGCCCTGCCCGCATGAGATTACTCAAGCCTTTCGGGTGTTGCTACTGCTTTGGTGGCGGGGTGAGGTCGAGTTCGTACTCAAATTCGTGGCTGGCCGCGCCCTTGAAATGGTCTGCGTCCCTGATGAGGCGCTTTTTGGCAAATCCCAAGCGTTCAAGGAGGCGGATTGAGCGCGCATTGCGTGTGTCGACCAAGGCCCGGACGGTGTCGATTGCTGCTGCCTGGTGCAAGTGGTTCAGCATGACTGGGATGGCTTCCGTCGCGATTCCACGGCGCTGAAAAGGTGTAACAATCTGGTAGGCGATCAGAGCTTTTTTGGTTTTCGTGCATGTGGCTTGCAGCAGGCCTGCGGCAACTGACTCGTGGCGAATAAGCCAGTTCAGCCAGAGTTCGCTGCCTGACGGCGAGCGCCGCGTTTCCCAGCGCTGGTAGCGTTCGCGCAGGGCTTCAATCGACGGTGGCGGATCTTGCGGCAGGAACTCGAACATTGCCGGATTGGAAAGGTGCCCGAAAAGTTCATTGGCGTGAGCAACTGTCAGCGGTTCAAGTGTGAGGGTTGGCGTTGCCAGGGTTTCGATCTTGTAGGTGTCGAAAACCGGCAACGCCTATGTATCACGTGTTCATAGCATCAAAGAAGTCCGAGTTCTGTTTTGTGCTCTTGAGCTTGTCGAGCAGGAATTCGATCGCATCGGTTGCGCCCATCGGGTTGAGGATGCGGCGCAGGACGTACATTTTTTGCAGGGTCGATTTGTCGGTGAGGA